>JANPFC010000038.1:0-53133 GCA_031423235.1 Chlamydiota bacterium
TGGATTCTTTGTACTCAGAGATATGCTCACGGATTGCATCTTCGGAGAGTAAAAGCGCTTCCGCTATTGCAGCAATGGACCAACCCTTATCAAACAGCAGGAGAGCCTTGATCCGGTCGCAGATTCTTTTGTCTCGTTCTCATTTGTGTTGCGCTATGAGCTGAGCCCGCTCAGCATCGCTTAAGAAAATCATGCTCAATATTTTGCATGTCAAGCCAAATTTTTATCAAACCGATTCTTGAATCACGATCGGTATAATAAATAATTTAACTAACATCTGTTATGTGTGAAAAAAAACGTGAGTATGTTATTATATTTGCGTGAAACCGATAACAATATGTAATTACAAGGTAAATTCCCAAGATGGTGTTGTTCTTTGCAACGACCGTCCAATGGACTGTGTCGATACAGCGCGCAAGGCGCAGATTGTTTCAAAGCGCACCTTTGGCCTCTTTACTTGGGTCTACTTCTATGCCGTAGATTTACTGGCGCACCTATTCTCCACGTTTAAAAAGCGGCAATTTTCAGAAACTAGCAGTCTGGCTGGACAAATCATTAGCGATCAAAACAAGTTTGTTCAGCAGCGAAATAAAGTAGCTGAGTATGTGAAAAATAATTTTAAAGTCGTTTCTCAAAACGTAAAGCATTTAGATGAAGCGGAGGTGATCTGCTTCGGGGAAACGCATGGAACGTATAGACACATGTCTAATAACGCCAAAGTCATCGATGCACTCTCTGAGCCAGATTCCGACCTCATATTAGTGGAGCATGATGATCAGCTCAAATTCCGGAGCGATCAGGCCAAATATGTGAAGAAGCCGCTCCCTGTTAAGGGATGGGATAAACTGGATGAGTCGACGCTGAATGAGATCTCCTCAAAGCTTAAACTGGATCCGATGAGTGTCATAAGTAGGATCTTCTTCGGCAGGCTGCCAAAGGAAAAGGTTGAGGAGATGCGGTGGGCTAATCAAAAAATCATTGACGATCTTCCGATGAGAAATCAGCATATGTGCAAAACGATTGAAGAAAACAGCGAAAAAGATAGAAGAATTTATGTGATTGCCGGAAGCGGCCATTTGAGCTCGCCGAAGGGTAAAATGTATGAGGGTCTCAACAAAGAGCCGCAAGAGGTAACGTTCAGAGAAACGTTAGCCTATCTGAAGGGGAAGAAGTACGCGATTCTCATTCCAAAATAGAGCGGCCTTTCGACCGCTCTCAATTGAACTTAAGCTTTGATCTTGATGTCGACGCCCGCAGCCACTGGAAGGACTTTGAGTTTGTCGATTGTATCAAGAGTTGGGTCTAACAGATCGAGTACGCGGATATGCGTTCTCATCTCAAACTGCTCGCGCGACTTTCTGTCGACGTGAGGAGAGCGGAGAACAGTATAGATCTCGCGCTTAGTTGGGAGCGGAATAGGTCCCACAACGCGAGCGCCGGTACGCTTCGCTGTTTCGACAATATCTTGTACAGATCTGTCGAGCATCCGTTGGTCGAACGCCTTGAGGCGGATGCGAATTTTTTTTCTTGGTGCTTTTGCCATAGTCTTTTACTTCTTACAAATTTCTTCTTGGAGTTTCGTAGGTACCCGCTCAAAGTGGCTAGGTTCCATTGTATAGGTTGCGCGTCCTGAAGACATTGAACGAAGTTGGGTTGAATATCCAAACATTTCGCTTAATGGAACTTCAGAGGTCACTTCGACAGTTCCTTTAATGGATTCCTGTCCAAGTATCTTTCCGCGGCGTCGGTTAAGGTCGCCAATTACGTCGCCCATGTTCGTCTCGGGTGTCTCGACAACGACTTTCATAATCGGTTCGAGAAGAACAGGTTTCGCTTTACGGGCAGCTTCTTTTAGGGCCATCGATGCGCAAATCTTAAACGCCATCTCGTTCGAGTCGACTTCGTGGTACGATCCATAAACGATCGCAACTTTCATGTCGATGAGCGGATAGCCTGCTAGCACGCCCGTTTGGAGTCCTTCTTCAATCCCTTTAATACAAGGAGTGATGTACTCTTTCGGGATCACGCCGCCAACGATTTTGCTAACAACTTCATTGCCTTTACCCACTTCATTCGGCTCAATTTCAAGACAAACGTGTGCGTACTGACCGCGTCCACCAGACTGCTTGACATACTTTGTCTCTGTGGCTGCCGGGATCGTGATCGTTTCTTTGTAGGAAACTTCAGGAGCGCCGACGTTCGCTTCAACAGCGAATTCACGGAACATACGATCGCGCAGGATGTCGAGGTGAAGTTCACCCATACCCATAATGATCGTTTGGCCAGTCTCTTCGTTGGTCATAACGCGGAATGTTGGGTCTTCTTCAGAGAGAGCGCCCAAGGCTTTCGCCAATTTCTCGCGGTCTGCCTTCGATTTCGGCTCAATAGCCATCGAGATCACTGGATCTGGAAAGTTCATCTTCTCTAAAAGGAGGGGATGATCTTCTGTGCAGAGGGTGTCGCCTGTAGTTGTGTATTTCAGGCCGATGCAAGCTGCGATGTCGCCTGTAAAGAACTCGTCGCGGTCTTTGCGTTGGTTCGCGTGCATCTCGAGAAGGCGGGAAATCCGTTCATCTTTATCTTTGGTGGTGTTGATCAAAGAAGAACCCTTGGCCAATTTGCCGCTATAGATTCGGATGAATGTCAATTTACCGACATAAGGGTCTGTCATGATCTTGAATGCGAGAGCAGAAAATGGGGCGTCATCGGATGGTTTGAGTTCAATCAACTCATCTGAATCGATTTTGTGCCCTTTAATCATGCCCCGATCAAGAGGCGATGGCATCCATCGTACGACTGCATCGAGAATCTGTTGAACGCCTTTGTTTTTGAAGGCGGTTCCGCAAAGAACAGGATTGATTTTATTAGCGATAACCCCTTTGCGAATCACAGCGTGTATCTCTTCTTCTGGAATTGAATCTGGATCGTCGAGAACTTTCATCATGAACGCTTCGTTGCCTTCATCGATCGTAGCGAGTTCTTCGAGAAGTTCGCTGCGCATTTTCTTGCATTGTTCGAGGAGGTCTGCTGGGATTGGCTCAACGTCGTATTTTGCGCCCATTGTCTCGTCATGGAACAGGTAAGCTTCCATTGCGACTAGGTCAACCATTCCCTTGAATCCAGACTCTGCGCCAATTGGGCAGTGAACTGGGATTGCATTGGCATGGAGTTTTTCGCGCATTGTTTTGACGGCATTGAAGAAGTCGGCTCCAACTCGGTCCATTTTGTTGATGAACGCGATTCTTGGAACGCCGTATCTTTCTGCCTGGCGCCAAACTGTCTCAGACTGAGGCTGTACGCCGGCTACGGCATCGAATACTGCAACTGCACCATCCAAAACCCTCAAGCTTCGCTCAACTTCAATAGTGAAGTCTACGTGGCCTGGGGTGTCGATGATATTGATCTTGCTTCCCTTCCAATATACGGTGGTAGCAGCGGACGTAATCGTGATTCCGCGTTCGCGCTCTTGTTCCATGAAGTCCATGGTAGCGGCGCCTTCGTGCACTTCACCAATACGGTGAACTCTGCCCGAATAGAACAAAATCCGTTCAGTCGTTGTAGTCTTGCCCGCGTCAATGTGGGCCATGATCCCAATATTGCGGACATTCTCAATTTGATCAGTTTCTGGCCTTGAGCCCATCTTAGATTCCTACCATTTGTAATGGGCAAAGGCCTTATTCGCCTCGGCCATGCGGTGTGTGTCGTCTTTCTTCTTGATCGTAGAGCCTTGGTTATTGAAGCAGTCAGTTAATTCTGTAGCTAATGCTTCTTCCATAGCGCGGCCTGGTTTGGATCTTGAGTTCAAGATGATCCATTGCATCGCCATTGCGGTTCTTCGGTCATTTGGAATCTCAACAGGAACTTGGTAGTTGGCTCCGCCGATTCTTCTTGTTTTAACTTCAAGAGAGGGCTTGGAGTTTTCGATGGCTTGTTCGAAAGCTTCCAGAGGGTTTTCTGTCTTTACTTTCTGAGCAAATTTTTCTAAGGCGCGGTATACGATTCCGCGGGCTACCGATTTTTTTCCGCCATACATCAGTTTATTGATGAATTTAGCCAGAATAACGCTCTGGTAAACTGGATCTGGATCGGTCAGGCGCTTAGTGGCGCGACGTCTTCTAGACATGAGGTTTTCCCTTTTTTAGTTTTTCTTCACCCGGGGTGGATGACCCCTGCGCCTTGGTTCATTCTAGTTTAGCTAGCGCGAACCGAGGGCTAGGATACTGACTTCAGTATCCTGGTATTACTTAGGTTTTTTCGCGCCGTACTTAGAACGCGATTTCTTTCTATCTTTTACCGCTGCGCAGTCGAGAGCGCCACGGACGATATGATAGCGAACGCCGGGAAGGTCTTTTACCCTACCGCCGCGTACCAGGACAATGCTGTGCTCCTGGAGGTTATGCCCTTCGCCTGGGATGTATGCGATGATCTCCTGGCCATTAGACAAGCGTACCCAAGCTACCTTTCTCAAAGCTGAGTTAGGTTTCTTTGGTGTCTTGGTTTTGACTTGGAGGCATACGCCACGGCGCTGTGGGCACTGCATCAGAGCTGGGGACTTACGGCGTTTAACCTTGGGTGTCCGCCCTGTCTTAACGAGTTGATTCACTGTCGGCATGAAGCCAATCTCCATTTAAAGATAACGATAGTGATGAAGTATAGAGGGGAGTGCTTTTAAAAGGAAGGGGGAAAATCCCTTCCCCTTCGATAGTGTTTAAATTTTACTTTTTAAAAGTCTAAGTGGCAGGAGGCGGTTAGCCCTTTCAGAATCAGGTCCCCATTATCTTTGTGGAAGCTTTTGTCCCTACTAGGCTCAAGGAGTCTGACCGCCCGATTGACTCCGCTGTAAAAATTTTGCTCCCAGGCTGCGAGGAATCCAAGATGGTACTTTTTGCCAAAAGTTTTTTTCCATTGTCCTCCCATTTGGATCTGCATGGCAGAGACTGTCCTCAAGGCTTTATTTCTCTCAGCCGAACCATTAAAGGTGGTGTCGAATTCTCCGTAAAGCATAGAGGCGCTTCCAAGAGCAAAAATCCCTAGCCCTCGCCCAAATTCATAGGCCACATTTCCTCCAATCCGAGGCCCAGCGCCTAAATAATTGCTTTTGGTTGAAACTTCGCTTGTAGCTGAGAAGTGATCGGTTCCATAGAGGTATTGAAATATAGTTTTATTCTTAAGGCTCAATCCTTTGAGCCCAAAAAATGGGCGGGCCAGGAAAACCTTCCCTACAGGATAATTTTTCCCAACCTCTAAGTCTGCTGTATTTTGCTGCAGGTGCCATTTCCCTTTGACTGCATTGGCTGAGTTGATAAATGATTTGGTGGCTACCGCAGGGGAGAGGGTCTCTTCCCCCTTTTGAGAGGCTGATCTAGAGGGTTCATTTCGGAAGTAGGTCCAGTGGAGGGCTGCATCCCACCCCTTCTCATCGAAGAGATAGCCCATAGAGAGGCGGATCCCAGGTTCCCATTCCCCTTCCACTTCTAGATTTTTTGTTCTGTAGGTTGTCTGGACAATCATTTTTTCCATTTTCTCGTCATACACCTCGTTATGAGACGGGATGGATCTGTTCGCAAACTTAAGCCCTTCCATTTCAGGGGACCAGTAGAGGAAGTCGCCTGAGAAGAGCCAGCGGGAGTTCTTTGCCTCTTCTGGGAGGATTTTGGGTCGTCTTGCGGGTGTGTTCGGCGGGGTGAGGTTGTCTGCCGCGAAGAGTGCAGCAGTTGTAGCTAAAGCGATAAGAACCATTTTCATAGATCGTCCTTTTTTTGAAATCCATTCTATATTTTTTTATACATAAGTCAAGCTTCATTATTTTGTTGTATTGTGTAAACGTATGTTAATTAGGGTAATGCGAGGTTAATTATAGTTAATTTGATTTATTAATGTGTTTAGTTATATATTTGTTTTGGGAGGATAGAGGAACAAGGCGAGGCTTACGACGCTATGTTTGGAAAGTTAAATCGGTCCTTTAATTCCTCTACCTCCCAACCTTTTAAACGAACCGCGAATGCAAATACAATTGGGTGACGAATGAAAAGAACGATTTTGCTCATATTGTTTTGCTTCTTGTGGATAGCCCCAGCGGTATCCGTCAATAACGCTCTTAAATTTAACGATATTCCGAAAGTCATGGAGAGGTTTTTCACTTTCCACATCGAGAATAAAGAACTAAGTACTACAATCATTCGAAGATCGATGAAATTGTATATCGAGCAATTCGATTCGGAAAAAGCATACCTTCTCGACGAAGAGGTCCGCCCCTACTTAAGTATGAGCGATAAACGGGCCAAAGAGGTTCTTGGCCGTTTGCAGAAAAACGACTTTAGCGACTTTTTAGCTCTAAATGCCCTCATGCAGGAATCGGTTGTGCGCGCTCAGGCTATCCGGGTATTTTTGGCTCGCCAGCTTGTCAATAATACACTTGATCTGGAAACGCCCAGTTTGATCCCACCGGGGAGCTATTCTAAGTCTGACGAAGAGTTGATTGAGAGACAGCGAAATCGGATGATCCGTTTCTACGCTTATCACAAAGCGAGAACGAATTTAGACTCAGTTGATAGAAAGACGAAAGTATACGAGCTTTTTGAGAAGAAAGCCCAGCGTCTAGAAAACAACTATCTGTTTTTAACCGGCGACAATGTCGCGATGGGCAGCGAGAGGATTGAAAATCTTCTGACACTACGCATCCTCAAGTCATTTGCAAAAAGTTTAGACACTCATACCAGCTTTTTCAGCCCTGAAGAGGCTTTTGAAATGCGGATGACCCTTGAAAAGCAATTTGAAGGGGTGGGCGTGGTCCTTTCCGAGAGCATCGACGGGGTAATGATTTCCGACCTAATTAAGGGAAGTCCTGCAGAGCAGTCGGGTAAGATTCAGGTCAATGACCTTCTCGTTGAAGTGGATGGAGTTCCAACTGCTGGCGCCCCATTTGAACAAGTACTCGAGATGCTGAAGAAGAAAGACCGAAACGAGATCATCCTTGGCTTTAAGCGGGAAGAGGCAAAAAACCAGAATGTGTTCCGCGTACCTCTTTTGAAAAGGGCCATTACGATGAATGAAGAGCGGATCCAATTGAGCTACGACCAAGTCGAGGGCGGAATCATCGGGAAAATCACCCTCCATTCATTCTATGAGAACGGCGAGCGGATTAGCAGTGAAAAGGACATCAAGGAAGCCATTACTCTCTTCCGGGAAAAGGGCAATCTTGTCGGCCTAGTTCTTGATTTAAGAGAAAACTCAGGCGGCTTTTTGAGCCAGGCTGTAAAAGTGGCAGGTCTTTTCGTGACCAACGGGGTCATTGTGATCTCGAAGTATGGGAAAGGGGAAGTCCATTACCTCCGCAACATCGTATCAAAAGCTTTTTACAACGGCCCTCTAGTTGTTTTGACCTCAAAAATGTCTGCCTCTGCCTCTGAAATCGTGGCTCAGGCCCTCCAGGACTACGGCGTGGCCTTAGTTGTCGGCGATGAGCGGACCTTTGGCAAAGGATCTATCCAGTATCAAACCGTGACCGATGAGAAGGCTGACATGTTTTTCAAGGTCACAGTCGGCAGATACTATACCCCATCAGGCAAGAGCACACAGATCGATGGCGTGATTGCAGATATCGTCGTCCCCACTCAGTATGCCCCCTACAAAATTGGCGAAAAATATCTTGAATATCCATTGCCCCAAGATCATGTTGCAGCCGCTTTTGTCGACCCTCTGACCGATCTGGATGAGAAGACCCAGCGCCTTTTCCAAATGCGCTACCTCCCCTTTACTCAGCGGGTTGTATCGTTCTGGAAGAAGATGCTCCCAGAGCTGAAAAGAAATAGCGCGGCCCGGATGGCGGCTGACCCAAGCTTCCAAGTCTTTCAGCAAAAACGGGACGCAGTGGCGGTCCGAGCCGCAGCCCTTCCTCCCAACACGGTCGATGAGCAGATCACCGTAGGCAAGGAAGATATCCAGATGAAAGAGGCGGTCAATATCGTCAAAGATATGATCAACCTCGAAGCCCAATCCCATATGCCAGAGACGGGAACGGACGGGTAGAAGAACGCAGAACGCTGATTGCTGAATGCGGATCTACTCGGGGCTTCGCCCCCGGACCCCACAGGTGAACGCGGAACGCTGATTGCGGATCTACTCGGGGCTTCGCCCCCGGACCCCATAAAGAACTAGCCCCCCAATCAGAGTTCTGCGTTTAAATAATTTGATCCAAAAGCTCTTATCCGCTATGCTGGTTCACTTTTGAGGCCAGATAGCTCAGTTGGTAGAGCAGAGGACTGAAAATCCTTGTGTCGCTGGTTCGATTCCAGTTCTGGCCAAAAAAAAATATAAATCCCAAAACGGAAGTTTTGGGATTTTTTTTTGGTCAGAAAAAACGGCTTGCCGTTTTTAGGGAAGCGAAATGAGTACTTCGGCGCCTCGACGAAGGACGAATCGGCTTTCGGGACGAGACGAGGGCCTCGGGGCTCCCCGAAGAACGCTTCGTTCTTTGGGGTGAGGCCTCGCTCGCCGGAAAGGATTCCAGTTCTGGCCAAAAAAAAATATAAATCCCAAAACGGAAGTTTTGGGATTTTTTTTTGGTCAGAAAAATTAGGGCTTTCATACCATCCTAATGAGCTAATTCCTTGCTCAAATCAAAAAAATGATATATCAATGCAGAATACTCTTTGATTGGGGGTGTTTGTGCATAAAGAGCACTACGGATTTCTTTACGGCGCTTTAGCTGCCCTATTCGCTTCAGGTATGGGGCTCTTCGTTAAGCTGAGTACTTCGGCATCTGTTGCTAGTCTGTTTTTTGCCCGCTTTGTTTTAGCTTTCCCAATAGTCTTGTGGGTTATCTATCATAAGAAAATCGATATTCAACTGGCAAAGGTACCTAAAAATCTGACTCGCAGCATCGCAAGCATCTTGGCTGTGTATGCCTATTTCTACGCAGTGCGAATGCTGCCTCTAGTCAATGCGATCACCTTGACGAATACGGCGCCTCTTTTTTTGCCCATAGTTGTTCTCGTATGGTATAAACTGGTTGTTTCTAAACGGAGGCTTTTGGCTACGGCGGTTGGCTTTTTGGGTGTGGTCATCCTCTTGCGCCCAACGGGTGATTTTCAGCTGATGGGGAGCTTGTTGGGGTTGGCTAGTGGCCTTTTCGGCGCGGTTGCGATGATGAGCGTGCGGCAGCTTTCAAAATCAGAGAGCACAGAAACTATCCTCTGCTACTACTATCTGATCGGAGCTGTGATTACCTTCTTTCCTGCGGTATTGGACTGGAAGCCGATTACCGATCCGGTACAGTGGCTCTATGTGCTTTTAAGCGCTGTCTGCGCATTGATCTACCAATTCACCCTAACAAAGGCCTTTACGCACGCGCCCGCCACTAAGGTGGGGACTACGAACTATCTCGCGGTTGTCTTCGGCGGTATTTACGGGTGGACGATCTTTGGCGAAGTTCCAGACGTGTGGGTTGTCGTAGGGACCGTGCTGATCGTGTGCGGAGCGGTGATCGCCCTATTTGATCACACCCCGCCCCAGCCGCTTGGAAAGTAGGTTCGCTCGAACCCAAGGGAGATAGTGGGATTCTTCTGGCGGATCAATTTCTTGAATGGAGATCCCTTTTTCTTTTGCAAAGGCAATTTCTCTCGCCACCCCTTTGGATAACTCCCATCCTTCCATTTTAAGCACGTATAGGTATTTGCAGACGGCTAAAATAGCGAGATCGAACTGCATCCAGTGCTCGCCGGGGACGGCATCGTTGATGATGTCTATAAGGGTTTCGTTATGGGTGAGGGGCGAAAATACATGTTTGCCTTGCAGTGCAAACTGTGCGGCTACGTAGTGGGTGGCTGCGCACCGCTTTCTTTGTACAAACGGATCGGCGTGTCTAAATGGACATGCGAGATAAATCATTTCAACCATAGAGCCTCGATTAAAAAGGGGATGATATCATTTTTCTTTATTTTGTGAATTGGAATGGCACTCGGGAAGCTGCATCTTCGTCCATTTCTCTCTGCCTGATTGTATTTCGTATCAGTTGCTCCATCTTGACGACTTCTCGTTCGCGCAAATGCTCTCTGCAAGCCAAAAATAACTCGTGAAGATCTCTGGAATTGATCCGGTAAAATTGTTTTGGAGTGAATTCGCTCAAGAGGTCATATTTGCGATGGGCAAGGAGCAATTGAATGCCTGCAAGAAGGGTTTTAGAGTCAGTGATTTGCCCCAATATGTGTGGAGAAAGGAGCAGGTAGCTGGTTCTTAGGTGCTTTTCGCTAATGGCTACCTCAAGGGCAGTAAGCCATGCGGGGTTCTCCTCAAATACTTTATATTTACACTGGTATTCGACGTCTTCTCTCCCGAGAGAATCAACGCGCAGCTGATACGTGAAGAAAAAGGGGAGTAAATTGATATAGGAAGACTCAACCGATATGCCTGCTTTAAAGTGATCGATCATGAGCCTTCTCCACTCTTGGTTAAAATGGACGGAAGGCAGGGCGTCGCCTCTCGTTGCTTTCCATAAAACCTCAACCATCTTGCCACGTCCCTGTTCTGCGCATTTTTGGACTGCCTGGGTCCAAGCAAAGGGAGTGGGGAAATGGTTGGTTGCAAAAAACCACTGGACTAATTCCATTTGAAATTCGCGTGTAACATAGGGCATTCCGTCCTGCGGGGCAGCAATTTTCTGAAATAGATAGTTTGTGTCCGATTTGGCAATATTGCGATCTTTGAAGAGATTCAGGCAGGCAGCTGCAACTTCTCTGTGCGCGGCAGTGTAGTTATCTATAAGCATTTCCAAAACAGTGGCGACATCTCTCGAATCCTGAACCCAATTTCTCCCATCTAATAGTTCAACCATCAGAGCCGCATCAACCGGGCGATTCATGATAACGCTTAGCATGGCATGATGTAGGGTTCTATCATTTGCACATTCTACAAACAGATTCAAAAGGGCTCTGTCGCCGAGATCTAAAAGATCCGAGAGGATTTCGGTCCCATGCTCATTTGCAATGCGGCTAGCTGCGAATTGGCCGTCTTGTTCTATGACTTTTCTGAAATCGGCCGGGTGCTTAACCGCTTTTACGCCATTTCTCGGCGGAGTATTCTCGTTTCGCCGCTTTTGAGGGCGAGGGGGGGAGCCCGCATTCTTTGAGATTGCGTTTTCGAACACTTCTGCAGCTGAGGTCCCTTTTGCAAGGGGAGGGGTCTCTCTTTGCAAAGCAAAGGAGGGCGATAGATTAACTTGAAAAGACATGAGGTTCCTTAATCGTCTTCGTCGTCGATGGTTTCGAGTAGAGATCGATACCGTTCTAGATCGATGATATAGACGTCGTTTGGAGGTTCTTCAAAGCAGAGAAATGCAACGGAGATGTTTTCGTCTTTCAGTTCGAAGTAGCGTCCGCCTAAACTCCGATCTCCATTGCAGATGCCTGAGATTGTGTGCTCAAAAGCGTTGAATTCAAAGGAGAGGATCTTGATGTAGCGAAAGCCGTGATCATTTGCGAAATCGAGAACCTTGTAAAGGACGTAGCCGCTGGATCCGAAGATGACGAGGAGCTGATCGTCGGGAGTCGTATCATCGGCTTGCACGTTTGCAAATGGAAAAATGAGAAAAAGACCCAGAAAAATAAGCTGTCGCACACTAAATTCCTTGTTCGATCGACAAGGATACTGCTAACCTATTTTTAGTGGAATAGTCTTATGAAATTACTGAGTCGAATCTTATTGTTTTTTTCCATCCCTCTTTGGGGAACCGTCAACCAAAATAACGATGTTCAGCTTTGGGTCACTGAAGCTCTTCATAAAAAGATTAATCCAACTTGTACATTCCATCTCTATAATGAATGGCGCTTTGGCGATGACATATCGAAGCTCTATTTCTTCTATTTGCAAGGGATTTTTAGCGTAAAAGTGAACGATTGGCTCCATGCGGGACCAGGATATAGGCAAATCTGGAACCTGCGGGGGGATCAATGGAGACTTGCTTATGAACCTTTCGGGGAAGTTTTGATCAAAAAGCAAAAAGGGAGTTTTGAATTCCAGTTTCGCAATCGCGTTTCTTACATAGTGAGGGAGAAAGATACTAATTTCTGGCTGTATCGGGGAAGGCTTCGCTGGGTAACTGCTTGGAAAGTCAACGAGCGGATTTATCAACCTTATCTATCGAACGAGATTTTTCTACATTCTCAAGATGGGTTTTCTCAAGACCGAATCGTGGCGGGCGTGCTTGTGCCTCTAATCGGCTCGATTCTTGGGGATTTCTACTACATGCTCCGCTTCCAGGTGGGTAATGATCATTGGACCCATCAGCACATTTTCGGAACCTGGTTCAACCTCTATTTCTAATGAGCGCTGCAAAGCCTTTGCAGTTGGCTGACTAGATAGAATGGGAGGGTGATGATCGGGTGAGCTCTTTTGGGTGTGGAGCTACAGATCCGGATTCCAAATGGAGATTTTTTCTCTTCTAGAAAAACATTTATGGAGCGAAGTTTGCCAGCAGGACCAGCTTTCACTTCAATGGGGATGATCTGGGATCCTAAAGTTAATATGTAATCGACCTCTGCAGAACTGTCTTTTTTTTCCCGTTCCCAAAAGTGGAGTTGCATTCGGTCATGGGGGTTCGCATAGGCAATCAGTTCTTGTCCTACAAATTGCTCAGCCAAAGCCCCGGAATGGATCAATGTTAAGTCTTCTCGAAAGAATGATAATGGGTCGACTTTTAAAGCTGTTTGGAGCATGCCGATGTCGAGATAGAGCAGTTTTTGGACCTTTGATTTAACTTGCGATTGAAGCGGTATTCCACCAGCAGAAGTGGCCAGAACGGGATTAAGAAGTCCTGCCCATGTCAATTGATCCAGGGCTGTTTGTAGATCGCGAGATTTTGCATCAGGATCGATGAATGAGTATTTGAATCGAAGGCCAACGGATTCTGGAGCGCGATCGAATAAAATTTGCAGATAACGGTATTGTGTTTTAGTGGCGTATTTTGCCATATCTGCACGATACAGATTTATGAGAGTCATTAAATAGTTTTGGCAATCCTGTAGCGAATCTGTGGCTTGATGTTTTGCTATTGCTCCTGGCATTCCACCGATAAAAAAGTAGATTTTTAGTAATTCCATGAACCGCTCATGGACAGCTTGTCCAATTTCTGTCCTCCATTCGAAATCTAAAATAAACTGAATCAGTTGGTCTTCATCCATTACTTTGAGGAATTCTAAAAATGAGAGGGGGCGCATATAAATAGATTGGACGCGTCCCACAGGAAAAGAGATATTTTTGTCGATGAGGGCGAACTCAAGAAGCGATCCGGCAGCTATGACGTGGAGATCTCCCATTAACTCCTTAAAATATCTGAGAGATGCGATCGCTTCAGGGCAAAACTGAACTTCATCTAAGAAAAGAAGGGTCGTTCCAGGCCGGATTTGAACTTTTAGGGCTAATTCGACTTCTCGAATGATTTTCTTTGGGTCTAAATCACGGAAACAATCTTTGAGCGTGGGCTTAAGTTCAAAGTTGACTGTAACGGTTTGGGCAAAATTTTCCTTGCCGAATTTTTCTATGGTGAAGCTCTTTCCTACTTGCCTTGCTCCACGAATGAGCAGGGGCATGCGGAGAGGTTCCCCCTTCCACCGGTTTAGTTCCTCTTCAATCGATCGTTTCATACCATCATCCTACTAAATTGGGTATTTTTCGGGGGGTATTTTATTCGAATTTGGGTGAAATACGGGGGTTAATATTGCAAACACCACGTATTCAGGTGGTTGTGAATTAGCAGCGGGGACATTTCGCATTTGTGCGAAGTGTCTCTTTCAGCTTATCTAAATTCGTACCCTCAAGAGCGGAAATAACGAATAGGGTAGATGGATCGTATGGGTATTGCTTGATGAACCCTTCAGCAAGTTCTGCGGCCCCTTCCTGATCGATCTTGTTGAGTGCAACCACAAATGGCTTCTCAAGCATCGCTGGATTGTAGGCTTCTAACTCGCGGCGGAGCATCAAAAACTCTTCAAATGGATCGCGGTCTTGATATGTGGCAAGCTCGATCAGATAGACAAGAGATGAGGTTCTCTCGATGTGTCTTAGGAATGCAAAGCCTAGCCCTTTATTCGCGTGAGCGTCTTCAATGATCCCTGGAATGTCTGCGATGAGGACCCTTTTGAAGTCGTCAAATTCAACAATTCCGAGGTTGGGGCGGAGGGTTGTGAAGGGGTATGGCGCGATCTTAACAACGATGTGGGCAAGTTCCGAGATGAGAGTCGATTTGCCTGCGTTCGGCATCCCCACGAAGCCAACATCAGCTATGAGTTTGAGTTCGAGGTCGATTTCGGTTTCTTCGCCGTAGGTCCCTGGAGTGCATACGAAGGGAGCTTGGTGAGTCGCCGTTTTAAATTGGGTATTCCCTTTGCCACCCTTGCCGCCTCGGCAGATTTCCCAGGTTTCACCGTGTTGAGTGAAGTCGCGGAGGATTTTGCCGGTTTTTGGCTCTTTAACGAGAGTTCCAAGGGGAATCTTGACGATGAAGTCAACGCCGGTTTTCCCTGTGCAGTTATTCGAGCCGCCGGGGGCGCCGTTTTGCGCTTTGAGAATGCGTCTATTGCGGTAGTCTTCGAGGGAATGGACTTCTTTGTCAGCTATGAGAAAAACGGAGCCGCCATCGCCGCCGTCGCCGCCAGCTGGGCCCCCTTTTGGGATGTATTTTTCGCGGCGCCATGAAATGACGCCGTCGCCACCTTTGCCCGCCAATAAGTTCAATGTCACTGTATCGACGAACATGGGATCACATTACCGTTGCTCTGGAACGATGGAGACAAATGTCTTCGCACCTTTCCGGAAAGCAACTACGCCGTCCTTCAAAGCGAAGAGAGAGAAGTCTCTACCCATTCCTACGTTTTTGCATGGATGCCATTTCGTGCCGCATTGTCTGATAAGAATGCTGCCGGCTGTGACAAATTGACCCATGGTTGCCTTAACACCAAGGCGCTGTGATTTAGAGTCGCGTCCGTTACGGGTCGAGCCCTGTCCTTTCTTATGTGCCATTATGGATCCTGTTAAGCTGCAACAATTTTCTTAATTTTAACTCGGGAGTATTTTTGGCGGTGGCCAACTGTGCGGCGGTAGTTTTTGCACTTCTTGTATTTGAATGCAATTACTTTAGGCCCTTTTTCGATTCCGAGCACTTCAGCGTGAACGGAACATTTTGCTAGGTGGGGGCAGCCGATCATAGGAGCGTTGCCATCGTGGATCATTAGAACTTTGTCGAATTTCACTTCACCGTCGGTTCCTAGAAGCTCGACGTCAAGTTCATCACCTTCTTCGACTCGGTACTGTTTTCCACCTGTCTCGATAATCGCGTACATATTTCCTCAAAAAAATAGAAGTTTAATTCCCAAAAATATTACTCGAGAGGGACCCTGTTTGTCAATTCGAATCTGCTTAGGCGCTTTCTTAAAGAAAAATTTTTCTTTTTTATTGGCAGGAAAGCGAGGTAGCCAATAGCTGATAAAAGGGCGATAGTGGCCCCTGGAGGCCAGTTGAGTGCAAAGGCCGCTCCAATCCCGAGAAAGCTAAAGAGGGCGCAAAACGCTGCTGCTGCTGCCATCATGACTGAGAGTCTGTGTGTAAATAGGCTTGCCAGTGTAGCTGGGATGGTCAAAAGGGCGATCACCAAAATAATTCCGATGATCTGCATTAGTAGGACAATGGAGATGGCTACGAGGCTTAAAAGGAGCAAATAGAGCCTTTTTACTGCTACTCCTTGCAGTAATGCCTGTTCTTCGTCGAAGCAAAGGGCCAAAAATCTGCGGTAGTAGAAGGCGACTACGGCCAAAATAACTGCATTCAAAACAGCGAGGCGGATTAAATCGGGCGTGTCGATGAAGAGGATGTTGCCAAATAAATAATTGAGCAGTTCGACGTTGGTTCCAGGTGTTAAGGAGAGAAAAATCATTCCGATGGCCATGCCTGTCGACCAGATGGCGGCGATTACGGCGTCTTCCCTCTGACGGTAATTGAGGTGGACCCAGCCAAGCAAGAGGGCTGAGGCGATTGCGCTGGCAAAGGCGCCCCAAATCGGATCGCACCATGTCAGGCTATAGGATCTTTGGAGCCAAAGGCAAAGCCCCATGCCGCCTAAAATCGAGTGGGCGATGCTCCCCGCAATAAACGAAATCCGTTTAATCACGACAAATGAGCCGATGATCCCGCTTGCAAATGAGGCGAGAAGGCAAGCCCAAAGGGCCATTTGGATAAAAGGATTATCAACGAACGCAGAGAGCATCGTTTGCTTCCTTTTTTAAATTGTTTGCGGGGAGGCTCATTAGAGGGGTGTGGTAGAGTCCGAGTGCAAAGTGTTCGCACACATCTTTAGGCAATATCGAAGTCACTTCGCCTTGAACGCATAACACGCGGTCTACCCGCTCGATGATCGTTTTCAGGTCGTGCGTTACGAGTAAAATGGTCTTTTTCCCTTTTAGACTTTCCAATATTTCGAAAATGACCCTTGTTGATGCGGTATCGATATTCGCTGTCGCTTCATCCAAGAGGAGCAAATCGGGATCGGAAAGGAGCGCTCTTGCGAGCAGAGCTCTCTGCGCCAATCCTCCAGAGAGGGATCCGAAAACTTTGTTTTTATGTGCAGTGAGTCCGAGCTGATCCATCAGTTCGTTGGCTTTTTCTTTTATAGATGCAGGATAGGTTCCCCAGAAGGTAGTTTTTGAGAGGGCTCCTAAGAGGATCAGTTCGCTTACTGCTATGGGAAAGTCGCGGTCGGTCCGGTGCGCTTGAGGGACGTAGCTGATTTTCGCTTCCACCTGTATCGTGCCTGCGCTTGGGCGTAAAAAGCCCATCAGCAGTTTCAGCAAAGTGGTTTTCCCGCCGCCGTTTGGCCCCATAATGCCAATGAATTCCCCTTTTTGGATGTAGAGGTTGACCCTTTGAAGGACATTTACGCCATCGTAGGAGAAGAAAAGATCGTCGATTTCAATTTGCATAAGGCTCTGCAATCATATGGGCCAATTTTCTCATCGTATTGAAGTAATCGGCTGAGTAGGGGTCGATCAGGCGGACTGGCATGTTTAATTTTTCTGCAATCAGCTGAGCCCCTTTGTTGTTGTACTGCGGCAAAGCAAGAGCCACTTCGGCGCTCTCTGTCACAGCCCGTCTCAGGATCTCTTCCAAATGCTTCGGCCGAGGGTCTTTCCCCTCATATTCAACAGATAGCTGCACGAAGTTGTAGTCTTTGCAGAAGTAGCCGAAAGCTGGATGGGAAACCAGCAAGGTCCGTTTTTCAACGTTTTTCAAAATGTCCCGAATTTCGCCATCTAAGCTAGTCAGCTCATCCGATAATAGCGACAAATTATTTTGAAATTCGGAGCTCCTCTCTGGGTACTGTTCGCTCAAGGCCCTTTCGATGATAGCAGCTTGATCTTTTGCCAGTTTTGGGCTGAGCCAGATGTGCCGATCCAGATGGTCCATTGAGCAGTGGTGGCATCCTAGATCATGCCCTTCTTCGATTAGATCGATCCCGTCGCGGAGGTCGGTAACGGTCAAGCTGGGATTTCGACCTTGGAGGATCGGGATGATTTTATTTTCGAATGGTTCGCCGATCCGGAACCACATTTGGCAGCGGCCCATGCTGGCCACCTGGTTTGATGTGGGTTCGAAGGAGTGGGGGTTTGCTGCTGAGGGGACGACTGTTTGGACGTCGAACCCTGGGCCGGCGATCCGTTCTGTCAGGAAGCGGTAGGGGGCGATGCTGACCAGTATAAGGGGTTTTTGATTAGTTGTGGGTGCAGTGGATTTGCCGCAGGCGGCCAAAACCACTAAGGAAAGTAAAAAAATTCTTAATGCCATAAAGTACCGTAAGAAATATGGCTTTTCCCCCGATATAAAGCAAGGCCGGCTTGTTACTTATTAAGAGATTGGTTAACATTGCTAGGTTTTTTTGCGGAGAGATGTCCGAGTGGCTTAAGGAGCACGCTTGGAAAGCGTGTAAACGTGAAAGCGTTTCGTGGGTTCGAATCCCACTCCCTCCGAACGCAGTGAAGGAAAGGGAAGTAAGCCGCCTGCGCGGCTTACGCGTGGGGTTCGAATCGAGGGCGATGTTTTACGCTTCGTAAAACCGACCGAGATCGCCGCCCCGGCAGCGCGGGCCGCATCGGCCCGGCGAGAGGGGATCCCACTCCCTCCGAAACAACATAAACCTAAGAGGGTGTCTACAAAGCAAGGGTCGTCGATTTACTGGTTCTTTTGAGCCGATTTTCGATTCAAATTCGGGGGGTAATATACTGTTTGTCGATATTGCCCCCCGAATTTGAATCGAAAATCGGCCAAAATAATCCAGCAAATCGACGAACCCTTGATTTGTAGACACCCTCACAGCCCTAGCTGAGGTTTTCTTTTTTTAGCAACTCAAAAGTCTTTCTTCTCACTTATAATAAGGTGGATGCGTTTTTTTATATAGCATGAATGCTGTTGGAATGAGCATGTTCTATAGCATTGGCGCTATGAAAGCTTGCGATAATTATAGTGTTGCTGCTATATCTTTTGTAGATAGCGATAGGCGTTTCCATGAGAAAATCACTCAGATCTGAAAAACTGGTCCTCGATGAGATATCGGAGGTTGGCGGTCGAATTAGACCCCTGCTCAGGGGGATGTCGATGGGTCAGTTTATTGCGATGATTCGAAAACAGCTTGGGATGTCTCAAAAGGTGCTCTCTTCAAGAGCCAAAATACCCCAATCAACTTTATCCCGCGTTGAACAAAGCAAGGGCGATGCGACCTTAAGCACTCTAAAGAAAATAATGAATGCTTTGTCTTGCGACGTTGTTTTGGTCCCAATTTTGAGAGAGTCGATAGATGTTCAACGGAGAAAGCAGGCTCGCCGAGTTGCTGAAAAGCATATTCGATATCTTCAGGGAACTATGAGCCTGGAAAAGCAGGAGCCTGATGCTCGATTTTTTGAAGCATTGCTGAAAGAAAAAGAAGAGGAATTGCTCCATTCTAAAACGAAACTTTGGGAAAACTAATATGGAGAAATTCAATTTTGCTCATGGTTGCACCCCTATTGACGATCTCAGCGGTCTCAAATTACCTTGGATTCAAACATTAAATGATTTGAATAGAGCTGAAGCTGAAAATATCTCGCTAGCACAGAAAAAATATTTGGGAAATGCATGTGAATCTCCTTTGAAATGGTTTAACCCAACCTTCTTCAGAAAAATCCATGTGGCCATGTTTGGGCATGTGTGGAGCTGGGCAGGATCTTGGAGGAAATCTATTACAAATATTGGAATTAAACCTGAGTTTATTCCAATGCGATTATCTGAGCTCAGTGCGCAGGTCATTTCATGGGACCTTGAGCCGGTTGAATGGACTCCGCTTGAGAAATCCGCTCGTATTCATCACAGGCTAGTAAGCATCCATCCATTTGAAAATGGGAATGGGCGGTTTTCTCGGCTTGTGGCAGATCGATATCTTTTGGCCCATAAGCTTCCACACCCAGTTTGGCCTTCAGAAATAGGGAAGGAAGGGGATGTTCGGAAACGTTACATTTTAAGCCTTAAAGCGGCCGACAAGGGGGATTTTCGGCTTCTAGTGGATTTAATGCAGGCCTTTTATACAGCGAACCGTTAGGTTTGGTGAATTTGAGTCCTCGTACGACTCGCAAGTATTTTCATTCATTAGGATTTATACAAATTGATTTTCAATCACTAAAGTGTTATAGACAGGGGGGAATTCAAATTTAGGACGAAAAAGTATGATTAGCCTAAAAAACCATGCAGCTCTCGTGGCCATTTTGATGTCCAGGTTCGTTTGTGCTGAACCAACATTAGGTTTAATCGGAGGGTTGGAGGTCACCAATACAATGACGAACACAGGCCCCGCCTACGCCGCTGTTGTTGCTCCCACCGCCTTAAAAACACCCATATTTGTCGACATACCGATTGGGTTCATCCTTGGCGTTGCGATCAACACGTCTGGGCTAGGAATCATCGGAGGGCAGCAGATCATTGATCCCATGCTGAGCACAACATCCCCTTACGCCGCTTTTGTTTCTTCCTCTGGCATAACGACACTTATACCTACCGGCATAGTAAATGGCGGCATCTTTGCCGTTGCGATTAACGGATCTGGGCAAAGCCTGATCGGAGGGCAAGTGATCACCGACATGCCTATGATGGGAGACGGCCCTGCTTACGCTGCCTTTGTTTCCCCCTCTTCAATCGTGCCGACTCCGATCTCTACAGGTCTACCAAATGCCAGCATCAGCGCCGCTGCGATCAATGCCTCTGGCCATGGGTTCATCGGAGGGAGAGACATCGCCCTATCCGACGCCTACGTAGCTTTTGTTTCAACCTCTTCTAGCACCGCGACTCAAATCACTACTGGCATAGTGGGCGGCTCGATCAATAATATTGCGATCAATGCCTCTGGGCAGGGGATCATCGTGGGAAATGACGGCGCCTCTGTTCAATATGCTGCCATCGTTTCCTCTTCCAGTACCATGGCGGTATCAATCCCTCTCGGCATTATTGACGGCGGCTTGATTGCAGTCGCGATCAATGATTCTGGCCAAGGGCTCATCGGAGGAAGTAGTAACCTTGGAGCAAACGCATACGCTGCTAGAGTATTTGCCTCTACGGCCACGGCCTATCCTATATCTCTCGGCATTGCAGCGGGCAATATTGTGGGCGCCTCGATCAACTCCTCAAGCCATGGACTCCTCGGAGGAATCGATAACGTAAACGGTCCTTACGCTGCTTTTGTTTCCCCTGATGGCATAGCAACCCGAATCGCTCTTGGACATTCATCGGGTATCATCAATAGCGTTGCGATCAATGAATTTGGGCAAGGGCTCATTGGAGGAACCGACACCACTCCAGGCTACGATGTACCTTATGCTGCTATTGTTTTCCCCTCAGGCCTAGCGATTCCTTTAAATATTGGGCTTACAAACGGCGCAATCTACTCCGTCGCAATCCTAAATTTGATCCCAACAGAATCCCTCTCTGGAAACAATCTAGTTTTCGCCAACTACATCAATGAAAACGCCCCGCAAAATGCGATTTACTTCGTCCCCGCATTCTATAACGGAACGTTGGAAGAGGCTTTAGAGAGCGCAGCCCCGATACGCAATGGCGCCTCCTTCTATACTGCGACCAGCAATCTGTTTTATCTAACAGGCAATCTCTCCACTCACTTGCGCAATCATAGTTCTATTCTGAATAGAAGATCCGCTCGCACATCCAATGTTTCGGCGGCTGCAAAAACAGAAGATCAGCTTGTTGCCTCGTTGTTTATGCCCAAAAAAAGCAAACCTGCTGCAGAGCCTTGCGCCGTTGTCGAGCCATGCGAGGAGAAAAATAATGGCTATTCGATCTGGTTTGATGCAATCGGCGCATTAGCGTATCAGCAAGAGCAAAATGAAACGGCCGCTTTTCATCCCTCTACCGGCGGCGCCGTTTTGGCGTTCGATGGGGCACCCTGCCAGTATACTCGTGTTGGAGGAGGCGCATCGTACCTTTTCACTCATATCAGTGAAAGCCGGGGATCCGGCCATAGCAACATCAATCAGGAAAACCTTTTTCTCTATGCCTCTTGGGATAACCAGAAGTTCTATGTCGACGGGGCTCTCTTTGGCGGACTTTTCCAAATGGACCAAGTCCGTAAGATCCATATGACTGGATTTGACTTTAAAGCTTCATCAGATCCAAGCGGATGGCAGCTCCTCCCTCATATTGAACTCGGCTATAATCTTGACTGGCCCAACTGCGCGCAAGATTTTGAACTGATCGTCGACCCTTTTATCATGGTCGATTGGGCCAACGCCTGGCAAGGCAGCTACAAAGAGAAAGGGAGCGGACCGTTTATCACAGAGCAGAAGCATCACTACGCCTCTCTTTTGCGCACTGAAGTGGGTTTCCGTTTCTACGAGATCCTCTTTTTTGAATGCTGGAATTTGGTTTTCCAAGAAAAGGGAAGCTATGTAAATACCCAGTCGTTCGGCGCTGGCAAGGTCAATGCATTTCTTATCGGATCTCCCGGATCATTTACGGTTGAAACGCTATCATCTGCTCAGAATCTGGGCGTCGCTCAGTTTATGATGATTTTTGCTCCGCACAATCCACGCTACCCTTCAAGCACAATCTTTTATCAAGGTGAATTTGGAACAAAGTATCAATCTCATCAACTCAACTTGGAATTTGCTTGGAATTTTTAAATAAGTGGTGATAGGTGATTTTTGGCTCTTTTATAGATAGCGGGCAAAACGATGGGTATGAAGCGGGGGCTTCGGCTTTACGAAAATATTTTGACTGGGCGCTTTTGGAAGCGGTTGTGCGGGCTTCGGAAAGTAGTCTGTAATTAGATCTACTTGTATAGAGGCGGGATTCTCTTTAGGGTTTATGGAAATTGCTTGAGACTGAAGTTTGACTCGGTCGCTTTTCCGATCGATCCGATAGCCGAATTCATGGGTTAGCCTGCCAATCGGAGCTCCCTGGGGATTCTTCATACTGGCTTTTTCCATATCTTTCATGGATTGTCGAAAAACGTAGATGACATCGATGTAATTCTCTTCGCAATTGACTGTGATGGATTCGGGGTCGACTGAAGGAATATTAACGGGAAGACCCCTTTTTTGAAGCTCCATCCCGACTTGCCCGGCCGGCCAAAAATAGGCGTCCTGGCTTATGAAGAACTCGGTCAGTAATTGGGTTTCTTTCCGGCCATTGCCGGCGATTCTGAGGTGTTTTTCAAGCTTTTCTTGGTTATTTAATGGGATTGTTTCTGTGCTCTTGTCGATGTGGACAAATGTCACGTCGATATCGCCGCAGCGCTTAAAATTCTCCTTGTTGAAAAAGTGAAATCGCTCTTCTGAACCTTCTTCAATAAATTTTTTCACTTTATGGGCTGGGTCCCGCTCAGTGAATACAGCATTATAATCGGGATAGATCTTGGGTAGATGGAAATCTACTTCGTCATATAGGCGGTTTGTAATTATATTGTCTGATGGCATTCCGCATATTATATGTAATTACGTGTATAATTTCAAATTAATATTGCGTTAGCATTAGTTAATAATTATTTATGTTAATGCTCTGAAATGCGATGTTTGTTACTATTGCTGAAAATATCGGAGATGTAAAATGGAAATTTTAGCTGTTGGTTCAGATTATGAAAGTGAGTATGGAGACTGGGATGAATCTTTGAATCCAAATAGTTGCCGGACAGAGCACGAAGTGCGAGTTCTCTTGAATAAGAAGATGGATACAGATGAAAGGGTTGTTCGCCGCGAGCTAGTGAAAGTTTGGACGAAGATCTTAGAAAAGTATGCCCGCGCTGGAGCAGGGATCCCATCAGTTGAGGATATCCGTAGAGAGTTATTGGATGTAGGTGTAGATGCAGCCGTTAGCGCGGTGGTCGATGAGCACTGGTTTGTTTTTTCTTGGATGATCGAAGACAAGATCCGCGAGAAGGTAGAGCGGGGACTTCAGAAGTTTGATTTAGCAGGTTTTGTCGCTGATGTGAAAATAGCTCAAACTAATCCTGGGATGCTCAAGGAGTTGCGCGAGAAGATCAATCGCTACGTGCTTTCAGAGGATTTCTGAGATTTCTCAATATTTTTTCGCTCTAATTCAGAGACTTCCGCATCATTCAGCTTCGTCTCAATGAATTCAATGGGCATGCCGCCTTCGTCGATGATGGCTACGCGGTACCCTTCTAGTGGGAAATAGGGTCCCAGAATCACTTTTTTCCCTTTGATGGCCTCATCTAGGTTGTCGACTGTGAATGCGATGTGGGGGACTTTTGTGAGGAGTTCTGGCAGTCCATGCCCTTCCTCGAAGCGGTGCCACATTACGTGGTACTTATTGGCTTCAAAGGGTGTAGTATAAAATTTATAGCCGCCAACTTCTACGTAGGCTTCATCAGCTTTTCTCTCGGTAGTTGGTATGCCGCAATGATCGTATTTCATAGGTGAAATCTTAATATAAACCCGTTCTAAATTCAAGGGCTATTGTTTGATTTGGATGTCTTCTTTTGGATAGAGGACGACCATGAGGACTGCCCCAAAGACGATTAGAATAAATCCAAGATAGGTTGAGAGGGCGATGTGCGTGTTCCAGACCCATCGGTCGATGGCGAATGCGAAGATGACGCTGAAGTAGATAAAGATGCTTCCAAGCCGGACGGGGACGAATTTGGCTCCCGCAGTCACGGTTAGCTGATAGAGAAACCCGAGAACGCCGACGAGAAGCATGAGCCATCCGTCTTTAACGGTTAGCGTCCAGCTCGTTTTGAAGGAAAAGAAGGTAAATAGTGCGGCGCAGACTGCGCAAATCAAAAAGAGGTAGAACATGAGCCGGTCTTGCGTTTCTGAGTAGTGGCCAAGGCGGAGGGATACGTAAGCTACAGCGCCGAGAAGGCCTGAGAGTAGCGCTATTAGCGAGGGGAATTGAATGAGGTCTTTGCCTGGATTGAGGGCGAAAAGAATGCCGAGGAAGGAGATGCCGAGCCCCCACCAAAGGATTTTCAGGATCACAACCCGTTTCCAGAAAAAGGCGACGAGTGGAATGAAGATGGGGATGGTGTTGAAGAGGAGCGTCGCGCTGGAAAGGGAGAGATCTTTCAATGAATAAAAATAGAGAAAGACGGAGAGAAAGCTGGCAATTCCGCGAGTGAGGTGGAGCTTTATGGAGCTTGTTTTCAGCTGTTCTTTGAAGGGTTCTCTTTTGAAAAACATCCATGGGACGATGATCGCAAGGCCCACGAAGTTGCGCCAGAAGACGATCGCTTCGGCTGTTTGATGGTCTGCGAGGATTTTGACAAGGGTTCCCATGAGCGCCATGAAGAGCGCAGAGAGTATAAAGAGGCTAATTCCAAGGAGAGGCCGCTTGCGCGGCCTGTTCGTTAGGTCCATTTAGAATACAAATCCCTCTTTTAAAAGGGCCGCTTCGGCTTTTGGACTGAATCTGCCTACTTCTCTCAATCTTTCGATGGCGCCGGAATTAACGAAGAACTCCATGAGGCCGTGGGATGCAAGGCCGAGATCGATGAGTCTTTCGGCTAATCGATGAGTCTTTCGGCTAATAGTTCAATTCGATTCACGTTGGCGTATTTTCGGACGCCGCCCGTTTTCTCGATAAAGTGGGGAAGGGGATCAAGCCTGTCTTGCGAACGAGGGTGGACAAAGAACACGACTGAATAGCGGCCGCCGCCAGTTCCAGAATCGACGACGCGGTGTGTGGCGCTGCGGAAATATCCGTTGGTGAGGTTTTCAAGCATGTCGCCGCAATTGATGATGAAGGCTCCGTCTGGAACGATCACATCGATCCACTGACCTTCCTTATTGAGAACTTGCAGTCCTCTTGCGGTCGATCTGGGGAGAATTGTGAAGAAGTTGATGTCGGTGTGTGCGGCGGCCCAAATTGAGTTGGCTGGTGGATTTTTCGGGTAGTGGATAGCTCTCATTAGGCAATCGCCTTCATCGATCATTTCATTGATGTAACCAGGCTCTTTTTGGCACGCTTCGGCAAGGGCATTGCCCACTGAAATTTTGCAGGCGTCAAGGGAATCATAGAGGGCTTGCATGGCTGGCCGGAATTCAGGCGGCGCTTCAGGCCAGAGATTTTTTGCATATTGGAGCCGTTCGAGGTCATCAACGGAGAGCTCTCTTCCGATGTGGTAGAACTCTTTGAAGTCGACCCGATTTTCTCCTTTGGCAGATTCTCCAGGGACGTAGCCTCTTTGCCCGTCTGGAGATTTAAGGGCGATTTTTTCTTCGTAGTTTTGGTCGAAATAAGCTCTAATTTGTTCATAAGAATGGTCGAGAAGAGCGGGGTCGACGCCAGTTCCTGTGAGGGCAAAGAAGCCTACTTCGGAAGCGGCTTTTTCAAGGTTCTGAATGAACTGATCGCGCGTAGCGTCATTGTAGTAGTCGGGCAAATGGAGAGTGGGAATTGTGGCATCAAATGCAGCCAAAATGGAAAAAAAGCATACGGAAATTGCGGTAATGACAGCTTTCATATCACCTCTTTGTTAAAAGCGATGGATTCTAGTGATAAAATGTTTAATATGACAAGGAAAAAAATCTGTTCCTCTTTAGCGAGAGAAGAGATCCCAAGCTCCAGCAGCTAGTAAAAAATTGGTGATAAATAAATTTTCCAAATGATACTGTATGTCAAAAACGATTTTTAATGCGCGCTTCGACTTATTTCTTTTTTCTTTTGGCAGTAGCACTAGCGCAAACAGGTCATGCCGTTTTCGTGGGGCCTCCCTCATCCTCTGCCGGTGTCATCGAACGGCAACTGGAAAGAGAGTACGAAGGGGCTGAAAGGATCCCGCCAGAGAGAGAAATTCCTCTCTTGGAAGTCGATATTCCCGAGGAAACACTCGATATTCCTGAGGGAAAATCAATCTATATTGAATCGATCCAATTCTGCGGCAGCACGGTCTTCTCTTCCTCAAAATTAGCGCAGTTAGCCGCTTGTTATTTCGGCACGGAAATGTCCATGCGGGAAATCCATGAACTCACTTTGGCCATTCAAGCCAAGTATGTGGAAAAAGGGTATTTTCTCGCCCGCGCTTTTCCACCAGAACAAACGATCAAAGATGGCGTTCTCAAAATAGAAATCTTGGAAGGATACCTTGGCGAAATCACCGTTGTAGGCAATTGCCACTATAAACAGCGGTTTATTATCCGCTACTTCACAGACTTTCAATGCAAACCGATTCAATACGATGAGTTTTTCAAAGCGCTGAAATTGTTGAATGAAAACTGGGACCTGAATGCAGCCTTGGTCTTTAAAAAAGGGTTGGCGTATGGAACAGCCGATATCATCATCCGCATCGACGACAGCCGCCCCGTTCATCTATATGCCGACGCCAATAACTATGGCTCTCGCCTAACGACGCCTTGGCGCTCGGGCGCCCGCCTCGATTACGGCAACTTGCTTGCTGATGGAGATCGGGTTTCTGTCGCTCAAGTGATCGGCTATCCCCCATCCGATTTGACATTCACCGATTTCATCTACAATGTCCCGATCAATCATCGCGGGACAAGGCTAGAGGGGTCTTACCTCTTTTCCTATTTTCATGTAGGCGTCCTGCGCGATTTAGATCTAAAAGGGAACTCCCATGTAGCAGAATTAAAACTGACCCATCCGATTGTTCGAAATCGGCAATGCGATTTGGATATTTATGGTCTGTTTGACTACAAAAATCTGTATAATTTCGTTCTCGATACGACGACGTCGGCCGATCGGGTGCGCGTCTTTGGAGGAGGAATCTATTTCGATTGGGTGGATAAATGGCGCGGAAGAAATATCGGCAATGTGTGCGTTTATGTGGGCGTCCCCCAATTGTTTGGCGGATCGAAAGCGATCGATCCGAAATGTAGCCGCGTCGGCGCGGGAGGCAGATTCACCCACTTCAACCTCGATTGGAAACGGATTCAGCCGCTTTGGGGCGATTGCTTCGCTTTGCTCAATTTTTCCGGACAGCTAACTCCCTATAAATTACCGCTGGCTGAACAGATCTACATCGGCGGATTCGATACCGTGCGCGGATACGAAGTGGCAGCCGCTCTCGGAGACAATGGCTATTGTGTCAATCTCGAACTGAGAGCCCCCATTCCCGTAGTCGGAGACTTATGTGCCCCATGGTCGGGAAAAACTTGGAAAGAGATCGTCCAATTTGTCGCATTCATAGACCAAGGGGGAGTTTTCTTAAACGGCGGCGGAGAAGATCAAGTACATCGGGTTTGGTTAACGGGCGTCGGCCCCGGTATTCGGATTTTCGCTCCATTGCATATTGATCTTTCTTTTGATGTTGGATTTCCTTTAAGATCTCAATTTAAGACGAATAACCCCTTTTATTACTTTAAGGTGAGCATTGATTTCTTCTAAAAGATTTCTCCTCTGCACCCTTGTATTAATTCCTGGATTGGTTTCTGCATTGCCGCAGGATGCCTCCGTCGCCGCAGGCAGCGCTGAGTTCTCCAAGACCGACTTGAATACCCTCCTGATTTCCACGTCAGACAAGGCGATCATCAATTACAGCAGCTTTGATATCGGCACGCATGAAATCGTCCAGTTCATCCAGCCGCAGTCCTCTTCTTGCGTTCTGAATCGGGTGCAAGGGGGCAATCCCTCTGAAATTCTGGGACATTTGAATGCGAATGGAAAAGTCTTTTTAGTCAATCCGAACGGGATCTATTTTGGCGCCTCATCGGTTGTGAACACCGCCTCCATCGTCGCATCAGTTCTCGATATCAAGGATCAAGATTTCCTCGATGAAAAGTACCGCTTCTTCCTCAAGTCCGGATCCGAGAAGGCGAGGATCGATGTGCTCGGTCAAATCAATGCGGGCGTTGAAGGGGCGATCGTTTTATTGGCGCCCTATATTCGGAATGAAGGCGTCCTCACGGCAAAGGCCGGAAAAGTAGTGATGGCTGCGGGGGAATTGGTCACGCTCGATTTCACCGGAGATGGAAAAATCCATTTCGCTGTCGAAGGAGAACTGAAAGAAGCTCTCATTGAACAGGCAGGCAAAATTGAAGCGGCCGACGCCAAGGTGATGTTGCGTTTAAGAACCGCAAAACGGGTGATCGAAAGCATCGTCAATGCCGATGGCGCCTTGGAAGGAAGTGCGATTGTCGAAGAGGGCGGAGAAATCAAGATTCTGAGCTCAAGTACGATTTTGGCGCGGAAGGTCGGCATCGAAGGAGACGGTCATGTCACTGTCAGCGGTCAGGTCAAGGGCGGCGAGGTGCAGATTTTAGGCGACCATTTGAAATTGGTCGGAGCTGAGATCGACGCTTCTGGAGATTTTGGAGGCGGAACTGTCTTGATTGGCGGCGAATACCAGGGAAGTGTTGGGACCCGCACCGCAATCACAACGGAGATGGATACAGATTCTGTGATCCGCGCAGATGCTCTTGTGAATGGCCCTGGCGGCAGAGTGATTCTCTGGTCCGATGAGACAACTCTATTTAATGGCGATATCTCCGTCTGCGCTGGCCCAATGGGCGGCGACGGAGGATTTGTCGAGACATCGGGCAAGAAGTACTTAGGATGCATGACGGGGCATGTCGATGCTCTGGCTCCTCGAGGAAGAGAGGGGCAGGTGCTCATGGATCCTGCAACCGTCGTGATTGTGGCCGGATTGTCTGGACTGCTTCCTCTTGTTTGCGCCGATGGAATGACGCCCACGATTGGGGCCACAACGATCCAGAACTTTGGGGCGAGCGTCACCATTTGCGCACAGAGCGGAGCGGGAACTATTTCCCACACGAGCGGCGCAAGCATCACTATGGGAGCCACCCGAAGCCTCACTTATACAGCGAATGGGGGGACCACCTTCAGCGGAGCCGGCACGACGACGATCACCACAAGCGGTGGCGGAGGGGTCTCTTTTTCCGGTGGAGTGGGAGCGAACGCCAATAGGGTCTTTCTTGATGCTGCCGCCACAGTGAACCTCAACACCGGTGGAGGGGCCGTCACGTTTGGTTCCAGTATTGATGGAGTAACGGCCAATGATGGAATTCTCAACGTGAATGGTGCGGGAGCCATTACCGTAACTGGCGACATCGGAGCGCTGCTTCCCTTGGAAGGGTCTTCATTAACAACTTTAAGCTTAACCGGAACTTCGATCTCTCTTGCGAATATTGGAACTGCCACCGAACTCGGTGTGCACAACGCAGTAACACTTAACGCCACTGCAGGCAATATCACTTTCAATGGCAACAACTACAATGCGGGGCAAACGTTTACCCAAAGTTACACTGCGACGGGCTCTTTCCTGATGAGTGCTGCTGGGACGGTGACCTTCCAGCACTTCACAACTCCTGGACCTTCGCTGAATGGCGCGACGACATTTACAACAGGAACGATCAGCTTGAGTAACGGTGTCGCAGGACCCAATCTTGTAGTAGATTCTGGGGTGAGCGCTGTAACGCTCACGAACATCATCCGTACGGCTGGTACTCCCAATGTAACGATTACTGGTAGTACTCTTTCGATGAGAGGCTTGGGAACAGTCATTGGACAATTCGGCACCCTAAACTTGGCCGGAGTCGGAGGTACTGTGACGATGGGGCATTCCGCAGCGGGCGGAAATGTTTTTGCCAACACCGTCACTTTTTCAGGAACGTCTAGCGTAGTTCTTCGTGGGTCTCTCAGCACGAATAATACAGCGCTCAATTTTCCGGCGATTACGACCTTAGGCGATAATACGGCGGCCTCATCGTCCACAGTCACGATCACCACGGTCAATGGCGCAGCAGTAGGCGGAAATATTGATTTTATTAGTTCTGTGAATGCGGATGTTGTTACCAACACGAGAAATCTCATTCTAAATACAGGAACGATGGCAGGCTCATCGATCCATTTTTTTAATGCATCGGGCGTCCGCCTTACAACACTCACCGCAACCGCCGGAACTAGGATCGAATTTGATTTAGCCATGCGGATACAAGGCTTCAATACCTTGACTGATGTCATCAATTTGACAGCACCAACAATTGCCGTTGCGTTTATGTCCACCGAGCTGGGTGGGAGTATCACTTACAATGGGAATTTGGAAGCCGATGTGTTTGGCCTTGGCACTATCGAGACGGGCCGGGCATCTGGTAGCGGAGCGATCGCCGTTACCGGAACAATCAACGGCGATGCGCCAGGCAGATTTTTAACCATGAATGCAAGGGGAGGACCTGTCACCATCGGCGGCGCGATCGGCGCAGTTGTACCTCTAGCGAATATGTCTTTAACTGGAACCACCGTCACTTTAAATGGGAATATAGGGACGGCAATCCTTGCTGGCCTTAGTAGCGGAGGCTCATCGATTACGACGACTACCGGCGATATTACTCTCAGTGGAACAATTTATAACACCAACACCTTCAACTATAATCCAATCGCAAACTTCGATCTCAATATCAACACGGCAGGGACTGTATTTACCACTTCAAATGATGGATTCGCAATCAATACTACAGGCACAGGGGCGACGCGGCTTGCCGCAGGTGCCGACTTGACGGTGAACAGCAATGGTGGGCCCGTTACCGTAGGCGATATCCATTCCACGGGCGATTCACGGACAATTACCCTCAATTCATTGGGAGGAATTGTGCAAGTCGGCAATATAGGAACAATGGGGGGAACAGAATTCGTCAGCACCGTCTTGAACGGCACAGGAAGCGTCAACATCCGCGGCGATATTTACACCAATGCCATCACATTTGTAGGAGCAGGCAGCAACATCTCTTTAGGCGGCAGCATCCACACGAGCAATACGACAGTCACTTTTACCAAAAGTGTCGTTTTAAACTCTCCCGCTTCTCCTAGCAGTGTGACAGTAGATACCGGTCCGGGAGCGGGAGATGTCATTTTTAACGCCACTTTGAATGCAGACCTGAATACCAACAGACGCGATTTGACCATCACTGCCGGTACCGGGAATGTGACTTTCAGCTCTTTGGTTGGAATTAATGATGAGTTGAGCTCCTTAACCGTCACTGGGGCTAACGTCAATGTCAACAATAGTTTAGAGACCACTACGCTGGGAGGCGGAACCGGCGCTTTTGTCGTTACGAATAGCGGGACTTTCACAAAACTTTCTACTGGCGACATCATTGCTCCGGGAGGTTTTAGCACCTCAGGGATAGCAAACATCGCGGCCGACATCACCACCACAGATACCTTTCTCACCGTCGGCGGAGCGCTCACCCTATCCGCTCCTGCCGGGCCACCGATCCACTTCAATACAGGTGCAGGGGGCGCCGGCGATATCACCTTGTCCAGCACAGTCAATGGAGGGCAAAATCTCCTTCTGACAGCGGGAACCGGCAACGTAACGTTAAATGGGGCTGTCGGCGCCGTCACCCCTTTAACTCTTTTGACCGCCTCTGGCAATTCCATCATTCAGAATAGCACTGTAAGAACGACGGGCGTCACGGGAGATATCAGCTACACAGGAACGGCGGCAACCAACGCGATCCAGCTGGGCGGCACCATCACGACGAGCGGCGGCGACGTAAGTATGACTGGCCCTGTCCTCCTGAACGCGAATATGAGCATCGACACCACAAATGCTTTCGCCGCGGGTGCAAACATTACCTTTTCGCCTAGCACCACGACCATCGACGGAGCCCGCACTTTGAGCTTGCTGGGAGGAACCGGCGGCACGATCACGATGAGTGGGGCCATTGGAAGCACGACCCGCCTAACCTCATTGACGGCGAGCGGCAACACAGTGATTCAAAACAGCTCGGTTCAAACAACTGGAGCTGTCACTTATACGGGACTGGCTGCCATGAACGCGATCCAGCTGGGCGGCGCAATCACGACTAGCAGCGGGATCGTCACAACGAACGGCCCCATCTTACTGACAACGCCGGCGTCTATCAGTACAATCGGACAAGCCACTACGGGAGCCAACATTATTTTCAACCCGGCGACTAGCCCGCCAACGATCGATGGTGCGACCAGCGTCAGTCTCACCTCGGGCGTCGGCAACATCACATTTACAGTTCCTGTGGGATCGATCACCCCTCCCACTTCGATGACGGTGAATAACGGCGGCACTCTCACTGTGAATAATACGGCCCCGATCATTATCAATGGCCCTTTTTCCCAAATTGGAACGGGTCCTGTTTCCCTCGGAGCCAATATCAGCACCTTTAACGGCAACATCGGTTTCACAGGACCCATCACCCTGACAACCGATCCGATCACCCTCAGCACCCAACTTGCGGTAGGCGGCGGCGATATTTCGGTGGGCGTAGTTAACGCCACTGCTGTCCAAGCGCTTATTCTTAATGCGGGAACTGGCACGGCGAATCTCAATGGAATCATTGGAGGGATGGTTCCTTTAAGCGCCTTAACAGCCACGGCTGCGACCATCGACCAAAATGCGACGGTGAACACGACCGGCATCGTCACTTATAACGGCGTTACCAATCTCGGCGGCAGCATCTTTACGTCGGATAGCGACATCAACTTTAACGGCAACGTGCAGCGCGACGGCGTCAACAATGTGACCGTTTCAACAGGCGCTGGCGCCGGCGGCAATATCAATTTCACAGGCACAATCACCGCCGATGTCGACAGCACAAGAAATCTCACCCTCCTTGCAGGTACGGGGGACATCAACTTGACGGGCGCTGTTGGAATGGGCAACCGCCTCGGGAATATCGTTATAACAAGCGTTGCCACTTTGACTGATCCTCCGGCTGCCAGCATCCGCGCCAACTCGCTCACGCAAACAAACGGCACCGTGAGCTCTACTTTCGACGGCACAATAGATACCACGGGGAACATCGCTTTAACGTCTACCGCGGGCGGGACGATCACAATCAATAATACGGTCGCTACGGGTGCAGCTGGTGCAGTCACGATCACCAATAGTGGAGTTCTTACCATCGGCTCAGCGGGCGATATGACCATCGGCGGCTCATTCTTACAAAACGGTGCAGGTACTGTCTCAACAGCGGGCGACATCAATTCAGGGAACGGGATTACATTCGGCGCAGCCACGACGCTCACCGGATCCATCATGCTCACTTCCGTTGGGGCCACCACTTTTTCCAGCACGCTTTCGGGAACCGCTGGAGGTCTGGCTGAAATGTTGACGATTGATGCTGGTGTTGGATCTGTGAATTTTCAAACGATCACCGGCAACGGCGCCATGGGCCTGACCGATATCTTCCTGCAGCACTCAGGTGCTGCTAACTTCAATGGAGCTGTAACCATTACGGGCACCTTATCGCAGACAAATGCCGCAACAGGGACGACCACTTTCGCCAATACAGTGAGCGTAGGAACGGCGAACTTGCTGGGAACCAGTTATAGCGTTAACAACACATTCACCGCGACCGGAGCTGTTTCCGTCGTCAATTCGGGCGTCTTCACTACGAGTGCAGCCGGACTGATCACCGCATCTGGAGGTTTTACACAAACAGGCGGGGGCAGTTCATCCTTGGGCGCAAATGTAACGACCGCGGGATCCGCGAATCAGATCAGCTTCCTCAATCCAGTCCTCATCACCAATACAATCTCTTTGCTCTCCGGCAGCGGTCCGATTACGCTGAGCTCCCCCGTGACGTCCAATGCAGGCATCGCACGCGATTTGACGATCACAACGACCGGCGCCGTTAATGTCAATGCGATGGGGGCTTCTCCCGTGGCCAATTATATCGGCGATCTCTTGATCAACGGACCTGCATCGACCATCACCACCACGGCTAACATCTTCGCTGATACGGTGATGTTTATGTCTGCAGGCAATCTATTCCTCGGCGGCAACGTCACGACAAACAATAACCCGATTACATTCACCTCGCCAGTGGTTCTGACCATTCCCTCCCCTTTAATTACAACAGAGACTCCAACGGGTGCAGGCGGAGCGAATATCACCTTCAATCTCACAGTTCTTCCCATGGCATCAGGAGTCCAAGGGATGACAGTCGATTCAGGAATCGGACAAATTGATTTTGTCGGAGCGATCGGCAGCGGTCCTCTTCCCCTCTCTTTCTTGACCGCGACAGGAAATACGATCGTTCAAAACAGCACTGTTGATACAACTGGGGCCGTCGATTATACCGCGGTCGCAGTCATGAATGCGATCCAGTTGAACGGCAATATCACGACACGCGGCGGCCTTGCGACTGTGGATGGCTCTGTCCTCCTTAATTCCGGGATCGTCATCGACACGACCAATGCAGGCATGGTCCCAGCGGGCGGTATCATCGACTTCTCACCCGCCACATCTACCATCGACGCCCTTGCGGCAGGAGTCCAGTTCCTACACTTAACAGCCGGCGGCAGCAACATCTTCCTGTCTGGACAAATAGGGGGAACAACTCGTCTTGGAGATCTGGTCATCAATAGCGCAGCGAGCGTCGCAACAGTTGGGATCATCTCGACAATCATTACACAGACGACAGGAACCGGCACTACGACATTTGGCGGCGCGCTGAATACCGACATGGCTGGCGGCATAAACCTCACTGGCGTCAACTTTGCCTTTAATGGCACCACAAATACCACTGGCGGAGGCCCTGTAAATATCATAAATAGCGGGGTCGCAACGATCGCCAATGGAAGCACCATGACCCTCGATGGCTCCTTTACGCAGAATGGCGGGGTGGGAAGTACGGTTCAAATTGGTGCAAATATTCTCCTCACCAGCAATGACAACATCACCTTCAATAGCCCCATGACGCTCACAAATGCGGTCACACTCAATACGCAATTCGGCGGCGCCGGCGATGGAAATATCAGTATTTTCTCCAATGTTAGCGGCAACTTTGCCTTCTCTCTCTTTGGCGGCGTAAACGCTGCGATAGGGACGAACTTCATCGAACTAGAAGGGAATTTGGGCACTCCAGTGCGGCTGGCCTCTTTTGATGCCCACGGCGAATGGATCGACGAAGATGCCAATTGCCTCACCAATGGATTTATCACCTTTGGAAGTACTCTCCTTTTGCAGGGCGGTGTGACCATTTCTTCATTGGGCGGCCCCATCATCTTTAATTCCGATGTCGTCCTGGACGAAGCCGCTGGCAACGCCTTCATCTCTTCAGCTGGCGGGCCGATCACCTTCAACTCTACGCTCGATAGTATCGATGCGACTTTAAGAGGCGTATCGCTCGATGCTGCCGCTGGAGATATTCTTTTCGTAGGAGTGGTCGGAGGAACGGCATTTCCCCCCAATGAAGTCTTGATCACCAGCGCAGACGACGTCAATATCACGAATACTTTCACTGCCGGATCTCTCAGACAGACTACAGGAACTGGGACAACCACTTTCGGCGGAGCAGTCACCACGACTGCAATCGGGGGAGTCGTCCTAGGAATCTCTCCTTCAACTGTCAATGCAGTGAATATCAACTTCCCTGTCATTACGAATGCCGCAGGACCCGTTACGATCAATAATGCAGGCACTCTCACAATTGCCGCCAACATCACCTCTTCCGGTGCCTTCAATCAAAGCGGCAACGGCGCTGTCAACATCACTGCACCGATCACGATTATGACTCCTAATCCGAACATCAACTTCAACGGGCCAACCACCTTGAGCGCCGGTCCTGTTATGTTCACTTCGGGCACGGGAGGCATCGACCTGCATGGGACCGTCAACGGAGCACAGTCGCTGACTCTTTCAGCCATCGGCGGAACGATCATTACCTATAGCGATATCGGAACAATGCCGCCCCCCCTAACTGTCTTTAGCGCGACAGCCGATACCATTTGCATTTTGGGAGATTTGGTGGCCGATTCGATCACATTAAATGCCCTTGTCGGATCGTCTGTATTGGGCGGAGATGTAACCTCTTCTGGGGCTCTTGCCTTTGCCTCTCCCGTCTTGATCCAAGGTACAAATCAGACATTTACAGCAGGGGCCGCTGCCGGAATCACCTTCATGAGCACGCTGAATGCCTGCCCAATGGGTCCCTGTGCCTGCGGTACAGGTACAGGCACGACCAACCTGTTTTTAGTGGCTGGCGCCAATAACATCACGTTTAGCGGCTTGGTGGGCAACATCAACCGGCCCAATCTCATCTCCATTACATCAGCCAACGTAGTCGATATCAATGCGGCATTGAATGTCGGATCGCTCGCACAAACTACAAGTACAACGACGAACATCAGCGCCCCAGTAAATACAAACGCGATCGGCGGGGTGAATCTCACTGGAAACGCTTTCAATATCACCTCCACTGTCGCAACGACGAATGGAGGCCCTGTATCCATTAATAATGCGGGCCTCTTGTCGATTACAGCGGGCGGCGATATGTCTCTGAGCGGAGCCTTCAGCCAAACGGGAGTCGGCGCCGTCTCCACTGCAGGCGATATCATCATGACCGCTAGCGCACCGATCAGTTTTGCAAGCGCCGTCGCATTGACGGGGAATGTTTTGCTCAATTCGCTTGGCGGCAACATCACTTTCTCCTCTACATTGGGCGGAGGATTCAGCCTCACAGCCAATGCCGGAGCGGGGCAAGTCCATTTTACTAGCGCTGTCGGGGGCGTGCCCCTGGCCGCTTTGACGGCAACCGGCGGAGTGATCAATCAAGACAGCACGGTCAACACTACAGGCGATATCATCTATACAGGAACTACCCAGCTCGGGGGTAATATCACAACCATGGGAGCATTGGGCGATATTACAATCAACGGCAGTGTTGTCCGAGACACCATCAATAATGTCACTCTAATGACTGGCGCCGGCGGCAATATCGCCATTACAGGGGCCGTTAACGGCGACATCGCAGGGCGCAACCTGACACTCACAGGAGGCACGGGATCTGTCACAGTCGGCGGCTCGATCGGTGTAGCTGTCCCTCTCGACACAGTTGTGGTCACCGGAAACTTAATTTCTCTGGGAGGCGTCGGACAGGCTGGCGTGGGCGTTGCGACTAGCATCACAGCGACCTCCGCGACCAACATCAACTTCACTGGCCAATTTTATACCGCAAACCAACAAACTTATAATGCTCCGGCCGGCAGTTTCAATATGACTGCAGGTGCTTCAACCACAGTTACAACGTTTCTCAATAGCAACGTCTTCGCTCCTCTCGCCAGCCAAATCAATCTGAGCAATGGAAGCAATCTGGACATCATTTTCGGCAATAATTTGAACTTCTCTTTGAATACTGTATGCGGAACGAGCGGTGAAAATCTCGGCGTGTCTAATGGAACGGGAACTCTCACTCTAGGCGATATCGGCGGGTGTGTACCGGGAGATATAGGTCAAGTTACGGCCGCCGGCGGTGTGATTGTAGGAACCCTAGGAACAACCATTCAAACGACAGGAAATGCAATCTTCCTTGCACAGATCGGTAATGTGGCAACGCCAGCCGTTCCGCTCAATGTCATCGCCGGGGGAACCATTACCGCAGGAGCCTCTCCCGATGATGCGTGCTGCTCCGAAGCCGATTTTACCGGCTCTTCTTCCGACAATACGGTCCATGCATTCGCCTCTCCTTTCACGCCTTGCATCATCAAATTCAACATGGCGACTGTAAGAAGCTGCATCCCTCCGATCTTTCCTCCGGTAGTCCCTCCTTCCTCTGTAAGTCCAGGAGATGTTTCAGTCCTTGTGATTCCCAATGTCCTCTTTTTCGTTCCGGGAATCTATTCCCCGCTTTACAACTTGGCTGATTACGTCTACTTCCTCGACGATCTCGCTGATGATAAAGTGGCTGAGCGGCCGACCATGTTGATGTATTGGATTCCATTTCAAGGGAGAAGAATATAATTATGCGCAAAACAATTTTCGTTCTTTGCTTCTTCCAAGCTTTTGCGAATCCGACTGATCCCGTAGTCGCTTTAGGTGAAGCTGCCTTTCATCAACCCTCTCCCGAAGCTTTGCACATCACAACCGGTGATCAGACCATCCTCAACTGGGGAGATTTTTCCATCGGCGCCAATGAACTGACAAAATTCATTCAGCCTCATGAAACTTCGACGGTCATCAATAAAGTCGTAACCGGAAATCCGAGCGCCCTTTTGGGAAGATTGGAAGCAAACGGGACCGTTTACCTCATCAATCCCAATGGGATTATCGTTGGAGAAAACGCTGTCATCAATACGGCGAACTTCATGGCTTTTATCGTCGATGTGCCGCCTGAAATGTGCTTAAAAGGGGCTGACGGAAAAATTCCGATCTTTATCCAGCCTTTAGAGGGAGAGACGAATAGCAATCCTTACGCTCTGGCTATCCAGCATAAAGGGAAGATCGATGCATTAGGCACTCGAGAAGAGGGGGGACGCGTCTATCTCTTCGCGGGCTCAGGAAATGTGGACGTGAGCGGAACCATTTTAGCCGATTCGGGCGATGTACGGGTGTTCGGCGGCAATGTGGTCCTTTCTGAACAGGCAAAGATTGATGTGTCGGGAGATTTTGGCGGCGGTTCAGTGCAAGTGGGCAACACTTACGGCTCTCGAACAGCCCTCAGCCCCGAATCGACGATCTTCGCCGATGCGCGCGTTGACGGCAACGGAGGCAAAGTCCTTGTTTGGTCCGATGAGGCGACTCGATTCTTCGGCACGATCAGCTCGCAAGGGGGCTCTCTCTCCGGCGATGGAGGATTTGTCGAGATTTCGAGCCCTGGACATTTGGATTTTCGAGGAATCGTCGATACATCAGCCCCAAATGGAAAAATGGGAATGCTCCTTCTCGACCCTGCCAATGTGGCGATCAATGCCGTTGGCCCCACTTCAGGATGGAACCCCGCTTGTCCAACTGGATTCATTGGCAATCCGGCAAATGTAGTGATTCTAAATACCGATTTGCAAACAGCTCTACTCACCTGCAGCGTGACGATCGATACAGCCACTTCTAGCGCAGCTTCAGCGGGAGATATCAGCGTCACCGGCTCAGTTATCTGGGCCACAGGAAATAGCTTAACTTTAGTAGCCACTCAAGACGTGACGATCGAAGAACAGATCCAATGCACGAGCAGCGGCAGTATTGCTCTCTTGGCCGGCCGCGATGTCAATATCGGCTCGCCTACTGCAAATACTGCTTTTGTGACGCAAACAATTTCTGAGCTCAATACCAATACTGGTTCAATTTCTGTGGATGCAGGGCGCAATCTCACGCTGCGCGCCGGAACACTCGCAGCCATCACGCCCTCTCCTGCGGAAATTCTTTCAACATCTGGAACGGTTAGCCTGTCGGTCGGTGGAGAGACGCAATTGATCGGCTCCCAAAATGGGATTGCGGTCGCCGGCGCCTTCGCACGGATCTCTACAGGCCAAAGCGTCTCTCTATCCACTTTGGGAAATCTAACCCTGTTGGGTAGCAGCGGCAGCAGCGGTCCTGCCGAGATCAATCCGAGCGGCAATCTCATTCTGACCGTAGGTGGAGCTGTCTCCCTGACAGGCGGACTCACTTCTGCGGTTGCATCTCCAGCAAGCATCAACGGCGGAGACAATTTGGCGGCCACTGTGGCGAGAGGGATTTCTCTTACAGCGCAAGGACTCAGCGGAGCTTCGATCAGTGGATCGACATCGGCAACCATCTATGCGGCCAGCTTGGACGCTGTCGGGACTACCCTCGCAATGGCAACCCTGAGTGCTACATCTGGCAATCTGCTCGTGAACACGAGAGGCGCCATCACCCTCGATCACGATACGTCGGTCAACCACGGACTTCTGGGCGATTTACAACTCATTGCAGGGACGAATCTCATTCTCCTCGGAAATGCCCTCATCACTACGAATTCGCCTCAAGGGATCACGCTGATTGTGGATAACCTCTTTCCTGCCCCTCCTGGGATAGGACCCGGTTTCTTCTATTTGGATACGCAAGCGTCTGTATTTCCAAATATTGCAATCGGCGGACCGCTCCGCATATTCACAGCGATCCAGTCTCAAAACACTGTCTTAGGATTGCTAAAGAACGCACCATTTGTAGCTGGCGCTGAATTTGTAGATACGGATCAAGAAAGATGGGGCCTTTATTATCCCAACTCATTCGGCGGCTTCCCTTTAACCTTTTTCTATAAAAATCTATCATTCCCAGACAACTTGATCTCCGATTTCAATCTTGCCATGTTTGAATTCCTGCAAGGGCTGTTCGACTACGACATTCTCGACTTCTATTCACTCCCCATTACGCTTGGCTACAACATGGATGCGTATAAACCGAAACCGAAAACTCTTTCTAGCTATGAAGTGATCGGAACGAGAGGCTATCGGATACTGAAAACGACATATAGAGAGCACAACGGAAAAATAAAGAATATTTTATGAAAATCATTCTCATCTTGTTGGCCTCTTTTTCTCCTCTGATTGCACATGCCGAGGCGAAGGAAAAAGCCCCGAATCCCAAAGCCGTTGTTCTTGGCACCGGCATCAAAGGAATTCTCCTTGCTGGAAGCCAGGCTGAATTGCTCAAAGCAAATTTAAAAAACATATCCGGAGTCCAGACCCTAGGCGTCGATCTCCCTGCTCCCGTTGAAGAGTTGGAGAGCAGGCTCGTAGCTATCTATCAAGGCAAAAAGATCACACCCGATATTCTTAGACAGATCAGGGAAGAGATCGTCCTTTTCTATAGTGAATACTCGCTTCAAGATGTGACTCTTGAAATTCCCGACGTTGATGTGAAGCAAGGAATCGTGCAGTTCATCATCGCTGATTCGATGGCGGCACCCGGGTCTAAAAGGCAAACTACTATCGCTGGGGGTAAACTCAAGGGAGTCCTTCTAGCAGGGAACAGATCTGATTTGGCCCATGCCGATTTGACTCAGGATTCTGGGGTGCAAGTCGTCGGCATCGACCTCCCAGGCTCTATCGAAGAATTGGAATGCGCCCTCATTCCCCTCTACGAAGATCAAAGGCTTTCATCGGACACTCTTCTCTCAATCAAAGAGGAGATTATTCGATATTATCAAAGGAATAACCGCCCCGTTGTCACCGTTGAAATTCCGGAACAGGAAGTGAAACAGGGCATTGTGCAGCTCATCGTCATCGAATCGAGACTGGGCAATGTGGTCTGCGAGGGGAATAAACATTTCCGGAGCGGCCAGCTGAGTAGATATATAGATTTAAAATGCGGAGAGCCGATTCAAACCGATATTCTCCTCAATGATGTGGCCTTTATGAATCGGAATCAGTTCCGGCGCACCGATGTCCTCTTTTCTCCGGGATATTGTGAAAATACCACCGATATACACCTGCTCACAAAAGACCGCCTCACTTGGCGCTTCTATACCGGCGGAGACAATACAGGCAACGACTTCACTGGCAATGCCAGATGGTTTGGCGGGTTCAATTGGGGCAATGTCTTCGGCCTCGACCATACGTTTTCCTATCAATACACAGCCTCCAGCGATTTTCACGAATTCCAATCCCATACGCTCAATTACAACATCCCTCTGTTCCACATCCACCATACAATGGTCCTGTTTGGGGGCGTCTCTTTTGTCCATCCCAAACTTTCCTCGCTCAATTCTCAAGTTCAGCCCTCCATTGGAAAATTCCAGAGCGAAGGGACTACCGGTCAAGCCTCCTTCCGTTATCAAATCCCTTTTGGAAAACTTTGGCTTGCCCAAATCGGACAATTTGATTTCGGCTTCGACTATAAGTACATCGACAACAACCTCGCCTACATCACCACAAATTCAGTACCTCTCCTCTTCCGCACCGTCAATCTGTTCCAATTTGTCGTAGGATTCGACTACGGCGCGGATAAAGGGCCCAATCAATTCGCCTTCTCTGTCGATGTGTATGCCTCTCCAGGAGAGTTCATTGCCAAGGGGACGAATAGCGATTTCAACAATTTGCGAAATCGTGCCAAAAATCAATACCTCTATGCGCGCGGCTACCTCAAGAAAACAATCCACATGCCGTTTGAATGGTGTTACTTTCTCTTTGTCTTAAGAGGGCAGATGGCCTCAGGCGTTCTCCTTCCCAGCGAGCAATTTGGCCTCGGCGGCTACGACACGGTGCGCGGGTACGATGAGAGGATCTTCTTCGCCGACAAAATGGTATTGGGCAACGTCGAACTCCGTCTTTCCTTATTGGATTCCATCTATTGGTTCCGCAGACGCAATAACAACCTCACCGTCCTCGCCTTTTGCGATCTTGCAAATGGATCGAACTACCGGTCGCTTGACAATGAGGCAAATGCTGAGTTCCTAGCCAGCGTAGGGCCCGGTGTCCGCTACGAGTGCAGTCACTATTTGACCTTCCGCGCAGATTACGGATTCAAACTCCATAAAAACGAACTCATCGGCCAAAGCAAAGGCAAGTTCCATGTAGGCCTCATCGCCTCTTACTGACCAAACCCATTTACGATCGTCGATTTTTGGTGCTTTCACGCAGTCGAAACGGCAAAAATTTTGTTAACTGAGTACTAGTGCTAAAATGTTTAATATGACAAGGAAAAAAATCTGTTCCTTTTTTTCAATTTCCCCATCTGATATGCTGGCGCAGCCAAGAACATGTTTAAGAAAGAGATTCACAAAAATCTTTTAACCGCATAAACAGAGAAAGCATCCAGGAGTTTAGGGTGAGATGCCCCTTTTGCAACAATGAAGAATCGAAGGTGACCGATTCGCGCGATGCGGTGGAAATCAATGCCATCCGCAGAAGGCGGGAATGCTGTCAGTGCATGAAACGTTTCACGACGTTTGAGACGGTCGATTTGAGTCTTCAGGTGAAAAAAAGGGATGGAACCTTTGAGGACTTTCAGCAAGAGAAATTAATTCACGGTATGGATGCCGCGTGCCGGCATACAAGAGTCAGTCACGACCAAGTTCGAGCCATCGCTTATAAGATTAAATCGGAGCTGATGGCAAAAGGGGTCAGAGAGATCTCGAGCCGGGAGCTTGGCGATATTGTGATTAGACAGCTGAAAGATACCGATGTGGTAGCCTACATCCGCTTTGCCTGCGTTTATAAACGGTTTAAAGATGTTCGCGAGTTGCTAGAGGCGATTCAAGAACTGAAAAATGAGGAAACGATCCATGCCGCTGAAGAAATCTGAAATTGCCCATTTTAAAGCAAGACTCCTAGAGCTGAAGGCCCATTTAATGAAAATGGTTCAAGGGACGAAAGAAGCTGTCACGCAGCCCGACGAAGCCAAAGGCTATTCCCAGCATTCAGCAGACGAAGGGACTGATGATTTTGTGAAAAACATCAACTTAGAAGTGACGAATAAAGAATTCGGCGTGATTCGGCAGATCGATCGCGCTTTGGAAAAAATCGAAGAAGATACTTACGGCATCTGCGACATCACAAATGAAGAGATCCCAATGAAACGGCTTGAAGCGATCCCTTACGCAACGATGACTGTAAAAGCTCAAGAAAAATTTGAAAAAGGTTTACTCTAATGCGTAAATGGCTCATTTTATTTGCTCTTCTCCTCGGCCTGGACATTGCAACTAAGGTATTAGCCATGTATTGGATTCCCCATTTAAGCTACGGACCCTATCCGTTTGGCGGAATTGGGATTTTCTCTCTTGGGGGGATCACCTTTTCCCTCAATTATGTTGTGAATACGGGAGCTGCGTGGGGCCTTTTTGCCGGCTATTCAGGGCTGCTTTTCGCTCTGAGGACGGCCATCATCCTCGCGCTCCTCTTCTTCGTCCCAAAACGGATCCCCATTTGGCTCGTCGTAACTGGCGCCATTGGGAATGCGATCGATTATTGCCTCTATGGCCATGTAATCGACTTTCTCCATTTCACTTTCTGGGGCTACTCGTTCCCCATTTTCAACGTAGCTGATTCCTGCATCACAATCGGGATCTTAAGCATCCTCCTCTTACCTACCAAATCGAAGCGGCTTCAAACCTTATGACTCTCCGCGTCTCAACGCCCGAAGCTGAGGGCGTCTATCAAGGTTCCAAATACTTAAAATACCAAGTTCTTTGCGATGCGGCGGAATTAAAAAATCTATTCGCACGGCTCGAATCATTTTCCATTTATCCTCTGACAGCTCTCGGCCCCGGCGCTCCAATGGATCGAGATCATTTTATCGAAGTATACGGTACGTGGATCGAGATGCTTAAAGCGGGAAGGGTGCCTACCGATACAGAACTGAAAAGCCTTTTAGCCTGCGTATTCACAGCTGAGTCTGACTCTCTATGGAAACAAGAAATTCCGGGCGGGCGCTACATTGTTAAAATGGGGCGGCCCGTTGTCCAGGTGCAGGCCCACTTTTTCTCCTACTCAACGCTTGATGCGGTCTTCCGTCCAATGACGATGGGGTCAAACAGCATTTTTTGGGGATTGCAATTCAGTTTCCCGCAGATTTATCAAGAGCCGAAGACGATGGAACTCCGAGAGGTGGATGAGTCTTTAGAGGCTGAGCTTTTCCAGAAGATCAAACAGTGGGTTCGGGATGAGACAAGAGCCACCCCATTTGTCGTAGATGAAAAGAAGACGAATGTTCCAATCCGGCTTGGGAAGAACTGTTTTTCTTGGATCCATAATCATCCTCAGCTGATTTTGCAAAATATCGGTGTCTATGCAGGCTGAATTCATCCGCAAATGTTCTTTGTGCCTGTTGAAAGAGGCCGAAGTGGCGCCGTTTCTGCATGAGTTGATGAAAAGCTATCCTAAAGTAAAAATGGCCGTTTTCCCCAGCCCAGGAACAGTTCAAATCACATTTCAAAGCGATGAGCCAGTAGATCGCGTTGTAGAAAAAGTGCAGGACAAATTCCCCACCTTTTTCTATGGCGAAGGGAAAATTGAAGAGGCGCTCCATCGAGAATTCATCAGCAGAAAAAAAACGCTCGCTTTGGCAGAAAGCTGCACGGGCGGTTCGGTTGCGGCCAAACTGACGGCTATTCCTGATGCTTCAAAATACCTTCTTGGTTCGATTGTCGCCTATTCAAATGCCTGGAAAGAGCGATTTTTGCAAGTGTCCCGGACGACATTGAAGCAAAAAGGGGCAGTGAGCCGCGAGGCGGTCATCGAAATGGTGCAGGGGCTCTTTAGTGAAACAGATGCTGATTTTGCTGCAGCTATTTCAGGAATCGCAGGCCCAGGCGGCGGGACAAAGGATAAACCGGTCGGAACGATTTATATCGCCATCGGACAAAGAGGGCAGAAGATCGATGCAGGAGTGATCCACGCTCCGCCAGAAAGGCACAGCGCGATCGATCTGTCCGTTCATCTAACTCTTGGCGCCCTTTGGCGGCGCCTCGTACATAACACGGCTACTTTTTCATGAAACATTATCAACTTCTCGATAGCGGAGACGGCCAAAAACTGGAACGTTTCGGCGAATTTACACTCTTGCGCCCTTGCGCACAGGCCGTTTGGCGCCCCAGCATATTGAAGCCCACTGCGGATGCGGTATTCAACCGCGAAGAAAAATGGGTTTTCCACAAGAAATTCCCCAAATTTTGGACCGTGATGCACGGCGGGGTCGAATTTAAAGTCGATCTGACCGATTTCGGCCATCTCGGATTATTTCCTGAGCATGCCGATCTTTGGGAATGGATGAGGCCTCTTGTTAAAAACGGGAGCCGCATTTTAAACCTCTTTGCGTACTCGGGGGGAGTTACCTTGGCCGCTGCGCAGCAAGGGGCGGAAGTGTGCCACCTCGATGCCTCTAAGGGGATGATCGAGTGGGCAAGGGAAAATGCAACGCTGAATATGCAGCAAAAGGCTCCGATCCGGTGGATTGTCGATGATGCATTGAAGTTCTTAAGACGGGAAAAGAAGCGCGAATCCTTCTACGACGGAATTATTTTGGATCCTCCCACATTTGGAAGAGGAAGCCAGGGCGAAGTGTTTAAAATCGAGCGGGATATTCTCCCTCTTTTGGAGCTTTGCAGCGAACTGCTCACCAAAAAGCCTCTTTTTGTGATCTTTTCATGCCATACGCCTGGATTTACTCCGCTTTGCATGCGCCATTTACTCGGACAAACGATGCCTAAGGGGGAAATCGAAGTGGGGGAAATGGCCCTCCATTCTGAAGGTACTATGGCGATTCCATCGGGGAGCTTTGCAAAATGGACGCCCTAATCACTAGCCTCCAGAACCCAAAAATCAAAGAGGTCGTTAAGCTGAGAGATCGGCGGCCGCGCGATGAGACAGGCCTTTTCATTATTGAGGGCTACCGCGAGCTTAAACGGGCGCTCGATGCTGGGAGACAGATCCAAACCCTCTTCTACTGCCCGGAGCTGTTTTTAGGCACCAATGAAGGGGCTTTAAGGCATCAGTGCAAGTCAGCTGCACAGATCGAGTGTACGAAAGAGGTTTTTGCGAAGATTTCCTATCGGGACCGCCCAGATGGCCTTTTGGCTGTGGCGCCTCAAGTCCATTTAAAACTGTCAGATTTGAAGTTGAAGAAGAATCCGTTCCTCCTCGTTGCCGAAAGTATCGAAAAGCCAGGCAATTTGGGGACGATTCTCCGTTCTTGCGATGCGGCGGGAGTCGATGCGGTGATTGTTTGCGATCCGACAACCGATATCCACAATCCGAACGTCGTCCGTTCGAGCGTTGGGACTTTATTTACGCTCCCCGTAATAGAGGCAAGCTCTGAGGAGACTTTAGCTTTTCTAAAGAAGCATGGAATTGCGGCGCTTGCGGCAACTCCCCATGCAAAACATGAATTTACTCAGGTAGATTTGAAAGTCCCGCTTGCCATTGTTGTGGGAACCGAGCAATATGGTCTTACCGAAAACTGGATGAAAAATGCGGACATAGCTGTTCGCATTCCGATGTTTGGCGTAGCTGATTCGCTAAATGTCGCTTCCGCAACCACGATCTTACTTTATGAAGTCGTCAGACAGCGAAATAGTATTTTGTGACAATCACATTCTTGTGGCGGCAAAGCCTTGCGGCCTCTTAACTCAACCTGACGATTCGGGGGACGATTCATTAGAGGCCTTTGCGAAGGAGTGGGTCAAAAAAGAGTACAAAAAGCCGGGCAATGTCTATCTCCATGCCATTCACCGGTTAGATCGCCCTGTGAGCGGTCTTGTCCTATTCGCCCGCACCAGCAAAGCTCTGAGCAGACTCAATGAACAGTCAAGAGACCAGGAGATTCAGCGAGTCTATGTCGCTGAAGTGGAGGGGATCTTGCCTGCGAAAGAGGGGAGGCTCGACCATTATCTCATTCATGGAGATCACAGGGCCATTGTCGCGAGCGAGTCAAACAAAGAGGCTAAGCACGCCCGTTTGACTTATAAAGTGATCCGTTTCCAAAAGCACAGCACGATTGTGTCGATCGAGCTCGAAACGGGCCGCTATCACCAAATCCGCGCGCAATTCAGCGCCTCTGGCCACCCAGTTGTCGGAGATAAGCGCTATGGCGGGAAAAATGGGGACGGAAAAGAGATCCATCTCCATTCGGCAAAGCTCGCTTTTGAGCATCCAGTGACCAAAGAATTGCAGACCTTCGAGTCGCAAGCTCCATTTTGCTAAGGGATTATGGCAGCAGTAGCGTCCTCATCTCTTCCTTTACCATTGCATGAGGTTCTCCCTCAATGCCGCGGCTGGGATAACTTTACTCACAGGGTCTTCCTCATCACTAATGAGACAGGGAGGGATGCGACCCTCGAAACGATGAAAAGAGAAAACGTCGTCGGCACCGCTATGATGGGAGTTTCCGGATTTTTTATCCTGAATATGGCTTCAGTCCGAGGGACCCTCTCGAAGTCCGGCAGAGAAATCGAACAGATCATCATTTTCGACAGGAGCCTCCGGACGGAACACTTTTGGACCCAGATGAAAACCATTTTGAGCCAATCGTCGATTCGGAAAGAAGTGATTGGAAAGGTCAAACAACTCTTGATCGATAATACAGATCGCTATTACGGGAACGAATCTGGAAAATACGATCCTCCAGCAGTGACACAGCGTTATATCAAAGGCTTGGATAGAGAAATCGACGATGGAGAAAGCTGGCTTTCCGATGATATCAAATTTGCCCGGATCAAAAGAATTTTCGACCGGGGAAATTTCGAATTCCTACGCCTTGATATAACAGATCCAAGCGGATTCGATCTCCTCCGTAAGCAATTGGCCCAAAGGGACATCACCGCAGATACCCTCTACATTTCGAACACTATGGAATATATGGGTAGCAGGGACGAGGTCATCTCTACCATTCGCTCCATGGGTGGATTGACTCAACCCGGGACATTTCTCGTCGATACAGCGGCGAGGATTTGCCATGCTTGCGATCCATTAGTGCAAAGAACTCGGCAGATCAAGACAGATGGTTTGGGTCAATTCCTTCGCCTCCCCCCTCCCTCCACATGCATAGAGAGAAAACCCAAGAATAAGCACCCAGCGGAGCGCCGCAAAGCTCCGGAAGAGCCCCCCTGCAAACTTAGGCGCAACAAGGCGCCTCAACCCTCTGCCTGGAGGCTCGAAGGAGGCGAACCACTCCTTTCCCGTCGGAGACTCGATAGAGCAGAACCTCCAGCTCCCGTTTTCGGCCTCACGAGGGGGCAGCGATTCGTTGCCGCTATCAGAGCCGAGAAAGGACTGCCGCCAGTCCCCAATTACTGAGCGTTATAGTTAAGGACGTTGTGGAGGATCGACCAGCGCGGTTCCCTTTTTCCCGGGAGAATTCCGTGGATCCAATAGGCTTCCATTTCTTTCTTGAACCCCGACTGATCTTTCAGTGTCAGCCAGTTGTTTAAAAAGAATCCAAAGTCGGTTGCGTGCTGACGGATCGGGTAGCCGAAAAAGCTTTTGCCAATCTGGTTCCCATATTCGATCACAACAAAATCTGGGTGGGAAAGACACCAAGTGACTGCGGAGGTTTCTGACCACAAAATCGCATCAATCTCCCCATCGAGAAGTATGGTCATGCTGGAAAGGTCGATGATTTGCGCATTTGGAAAGGTTTTCTTGGCGATTTCAATCTGAGCTCCCCCGGCGCCAATTTTCAGCGTTGTATCTGCCTGGGCGTCTTTTAGACGGAGGAATTTGTTTTTTTTTGCTCTCGGTACAACTAGTACGTTGTTGTCTTCGAGATAAGGAAAGGTAAATTGCATCTTGAGAAGTCTCTCCTCGCTCATAATGATGGAAGACATCCCAATATCAAAAACTCCCTCGTTGATGTCGTGGGCAAGTTCACTAAAAGCAAACGGGACGAATTCGAGATCGCATTCGAGATCGCGGGCCAGTTCATAAGCATAAGAAATATCAAACCCCACTAGCTCTTCCTTGTCGTTAAAGTAGCAGTAGGGGATGGAATTCGGATAAAACCCGACTCTTAGAATCCCCGATTTCAAAATTTGGGTAAATACTTCTGGGACCATCGTGTTGGAAAATGTTCTTAAATTGTCTGTTGGGGCGCCTGCCAGAATCTTTGCTTTGATTGGGTTTTTGAGTGCTTCAGCAAGGGTGAGTTTCATGTAGAGGTTTTGATACAAATCTGCCGGATGGATATAGGCTTTAAATCCAAGGACGACTAGCGCAAATGCAAGGAGAGGGCTTGCCAAACGGACGGTCAGATGTTTCCATTTCACCTGAATGAGTCCGTAGTAAGAGTAGATCGTGAGGAGAATGAGGGTGAGGACGCTTGCGATGCTCATCAATACTTGGAAATTGTAGGTGAACGATTTGATCTCTAGATAAAATTCGGTAGCCCCTTGAGGAAATTCGAGTTCCTTAATCAAATATAAGATGGACCCGATATTGCCAGTGGAGGATCCAATCGATAGGGGAATTGTTAAAAATGAGATGAGCATTTTCTCCATCCCGTTGAAAGGGTGGCGATAGTAATAGGAGAGAAATAGGATGAGAAATAGGGTCATCGCATTCCCGATATGGCCAAAGCTATAGGCAATCGGGAGGACTGTTTGAGATGTTTCTCGGAAATGTGCGTGCGTTTCGTGTTTTTGGGAGAGCTTTTTCAAATAGCTATTCAGAAAGGGGATGGCGGCGGTGCTAAGTCCTGTTACAAAAGGCAAAAGACAGACTGAGCGAAGAGCTTGAAGAGCCTCTTTATAGCTCAACGGGGTCAAGGCTGCAACGAGCGTAGGAAGGAGCCAGAAAGTCATAAAGAGAGATGTCAGAATAAATGCAAAAACGAACATTTCCAACTTGATCAAATCTTCGAAGTGGATCGTTCCAAAAGCAATTGAGATGTATACAAAAGCTCCTATTGGGGCTATTTTCCCAAGCCAGTTCAAGATTTTTTCGATCATTTGATTGACCCGTTCGAGCGTGTCGATCAGCGGCTCTTTCTTTTTGACATGCATCAGGGCAATACCAGAGATGAGCCCGAATATGGCAACGGCCGGGACGATGTTATTAAGGATATCGTAGAACGGATTCTGAGGGACTAAAGTGGTGAGAAAATTATTTGTGAATTTCAATTCAAGAGCATTTGAATCACTGCTTTTGATGAGCGGCGAGAGGCTGGTTGGGATAAGTGTTGCTAAAAGGTAAATGAGGGCGAAGATCACGGCCCATAGGGTCAGCAAATAGGGCCAGCCAGATTTAAATATTTTTTTGCCCAGGCCGGGGGTTATGGATCCAAGACCGTGCATCAGAGAGAAGGCGATGTAGGGGAGAACCGCCATTTGGAGGAGCATCGTGTAGGCTGACCCAATCGGACTCAGCGCGCTTGTCAATGGGCCGAAAAAAAGGCCGGAGAAGATCCCAAGAAGGACAGCAACGAGTACTTGGTAGCCTAAAGAGAAATTCTTCATATTCTTCTTCGAATACTAGAAAGACTCACCGGTGTCAAGTCATTGACGAGTTGGAATTTGAATACTTTATAGCTCGCGCCTGATATATATGTTGGCTACATTAGGATCTGACCCAATAACAGCCAGGTCATTGTGCATTCGATTTGTTTTTAGTTACTTGTGTACCGCTCGTGATTCAAGAATCAGCTTTTTTGCAGTCCTAGCGACTCTTGCGGGAGAATCTGTGTTGGGTCAATCATTGAGGAGTCGAGTGAGGGACAAATTCCGAACGATTGGAGTTTCCAAAGCGGTTGCTCAAAATTAGCTGGCCTAGGAACGAAATTAACGATGGAAACGATATAACGATATAACGATGGAACAAGGCAAAAAATTACTCTATTCTGAGTTGACTGGAAAAATTCTGAACTGTTGTTTTGAAGTGATGAAAGAACTGGGGCCTGGATTTGTAGAAAGCATCTATAAAAACGCGCTTTTGATCGCGATGAGACAGAAGGGATTAAAAGTCGAAGTGGAGCGATCTTATGAGGTGATGTTCAGAGGCGTTTGTATTGGCCGGTATATACCCGTTCCACCTCAAACTTACCCAAAGCAAACCGATTTAAAGCACCAAATTTCCAACAAAAGTTTGGGGTTAATATTGAATTAATATTGACCCCAAACTTTTGTTGAAAATTTGATAGCTTTAAACTCGGTTTTCTTGGGTAAGTTTGAGGTGGAACGGGTATATGTACGTCCATCGAGTAGATATTGTTTACCATTACTGCCTGCTTCGCGGTTTTGTCAAGCGCAGCAAAAAGGGAAAGGCGCATTTAGACATGCAGTATCTCTATTACCTGCCCTTTTGTCAGATTTTCTCTTCTGATGATAAAGATCTGATACAACTAGTTCCTCTTTTCTTGAGGTCGGATCAGGTATTCGTGTCAAAAGCGGATTTGCAACAGGATCTCAAAAGGTTATCTGCTTATTTCACGGACTTGTCCGAAGATAAGGGAAAAATATTCCATGATGAATATGGTTTCTATCCTCCAGATTTTCAAGACTCTTTCACAGCGGATATGTGGAAACGATTTGCGCGACCGCGGCGGCCTCAAGAAGGGATATTGGGGCGTGTGTCTCCCGAGAAGGAATCGGAGATTATGAAGGAGTTTAGTTCTGCCATTTTTTGAGAATCGCTACAAACTTAGCTCTTGAATTCACAGATTTTGGGAGGGCACGCCGATTGACTATCGGTATAGAGTGCCCCCCTAAGAGTTTACTGCTCTTCGCAATCATCATCGTCAAAATCAAAATCTTCATCGGAGAAATAGATGTCATCCTCAATTAAAACAACTGGATCCGAATATCGTATTGTTCCTTGGTAGATTTCACCATCTTCTGTTTCAATAGAAAAATTTAACTCTATATCCTTGATTGCTCCGTTAGTGCTTTTTTTAATATCAATCACTTCAAAATATCCAAAGGGCATTGCTGTATAAGCTCTCGATTTCTCTATCCCAATGCCAGCTTCTGTGTACGTGTGGAATGGATATCGATATGAAGTTTCATATTTCCCTGGGGTCAACTCTTTGCCTATTGGAGCTGCAAAATCAAAAATCCATTTTTCTTCAGAACCTTGAAGAACAACTTGAATCCCATCCCCACCATATGGCAATGGCTTGATTTCTAGCTTTTTGTCTTCATCTGATAATAAAACGGGCTGATTGATATTTTGCGTCAAAAGATCTCTTTTGGAGAAATTGATAACGGATGGGTGCCTTTCCTTCTGAATTAATACCCCAAAACGCGTTTCAATTGGTGTCGAAGAATTATAGCGTACAGTTCCAAAGGTTGGCTGTTTCCCATTTAACTCGGACAAGCGGGAAATCCCGGTCCTTTAGGTCTTGAAGTTACCCACATTTTAAAAAATATTTAGTGTATATTCCTTCCCTCAAATTTTTCTGAGGGGGACCAAATGTTTAGAGAGCAATCATTCGAGTGGGTAGTAAAAACATGGGCTAATGTTAAACTTGGAGACAAAAGA
>JANPFC010000039.1:0-1788 GCA_031423235.1 Chlamydiota bacterium
GTTAAACGAAAAATTTAATTGTCGGGACTGCCTTGGAATTTAAGGTAAGCGACTTTTTCAAAACCTTGGGCCGGTTGTGGTATAAACTGGAAAAAACCTTCAGATACAGAACGTAATATCGAATGAGGAGATGACTTCACGAAATGTTTGCGCAAGAAAGAATTGAAGCAAATTTATTCCAATCAAAAGTTCTGAATGTGTTCAATCGCCGCCATATTTCTTTTGCAGGTCAATAAGAATACATTGAAGATTATAGGAACTACACTCCGCTCGAACCGGAAATACCAATGAATCCAATCAAAGATGATATTGCTAAGGCATCTAGGCAGATCGGCCTAACAGATATACCGCGATCGGCCAATAACTTTGAATTTCAGAAGGACTGGAAATTCCAAGTCAGTAGCGATTTCATCTCCTTTGCATACTCGGTAGAAAATTTTCCAATGCAGTCGTTGATAGCCTCTTGAAATAATTCGAAATTTTCAAATGAGCGATTTGCAAGCGCCCTTTTCTTGATAAATTTCCACGCACGTTCAATTAAATTTAAGTTCGGGGAGTATGGGGGAAGATACAAGAGTTCTATATTGAGCATGTGCGCCGCCTTCTCGGCCACATAACACCGTTGATATTTTGCGTTATCTAAAATCACTGTTATAGGGGTATCAACGTGTATTTTTCTCAACTCACGAAAAAGATCGACTACACTCCAGGCATTAATATAGGAGGTGTTAGTCACTGTCACCATGTGATGAGTGACCGCATTTAATGCTCCCAGAACATTAAAACGTGACCGTCCTGTCGCGCTACCAATAAAACACCGGACAAAACACCAAAGGACACCTAGGAAACTCCCATATATGAAGTGGGCGGCATCAGCAAAATAAACGTGACGCTTCCCTTCAGCAGCCTCTTGCAGTTTTGGCTCTAGGCTTTTTTTTAAAGGCCTCTTGCTTCTCCGGATTCGCTTTCCCTGGCAAAACTCCAGACTTCCTGGGTCGCATACCTAAATTAATCAAAAAACATCGAACTTGAGTGCGTTTTCTTTCCACACCAGTCAGATCCTTAATAATGTTGCAAGCCTCAGCAACGGATGCCGGTGGATGTTGACGAAAATACTCTTCGATCGTCACGCGATGAGAATCTAGTGCGCTGCTTGGACAAGGATAAGTTACATTGCATACTTCCTCGAGTCCCTGTTTTTGATACAATTTTAGAACAGTCTCTATTGTGGTGTACGAGACCCCAGCCAAAAGACAAATATCCTTGTGCGCATATCCCAGCGACTTAAAATACAGCACGTGTAGTCGTTTTTGGACGTGAACATCCGGATGTTCAAATCTTCCGCTTCTTGCTTTTTCTCTATCGGCTTCTGCAATTATAGTGTCGAGCATCCAGTCATCCCCTTTGATATAGAGGGAGACATGATGATGATTTTATGAATTTAGTTAAACGAAAAATTTAATTGTCGGGACTGCCTTGGAATTTAAGGTAAGCGACTTTTTCAAAACCTTGGGCCGGTTGTGGTATAGTTCAACGGCAGAATAGGAGGTTTCTCCATTTAAGAATTTGATTCGTATTTTGAGATGGAGAAATTCGGTCGTAAGTGCAATAGAGGGATCTATCGGATCGGATCCCTGACAGAAAAATCCAAGACCAGTATGGTAAAGAGCTAGCTGTACTTCTCTTGTCTCCTGCTGTGCCCCAGATCGATCTTTTTCCAAAAGACGCTTAAACATGAGCACATCCCATGGATCGAGAATCATGGCTTCGAGTGCTTGTGTTTTTATA
>JANPFC010000040.1:0-9801 GCA_031423235.1 Chlamydiota bacterium
TGACCAATTTCAATGTGAGATTATTACGTGAGGGGATACGTCGACTTAAAGTTTAATTGGCTCTGTGAGCTCTGTGTTCTCTAGCGAACTTTGTTCGCGGGTGGTAAAAAATTTCCCGATTCTCGAATTTTCTTCGGTATACATGCCCTGATAATATTCGCATTCACCCTTTGATCCCAAATAGTTTGGGATTTTTAATTTCATATAACGATCAATAAGCAAATCTGAAGCCCCCAACTCTCTTAATTGTGTAGCACTTAACGGTTCCAATTTCTCTTTTGGGGGCTCTTCAAATGGAATTTCTGGCTCTGCGGCTTGATCAGACCGCATGTCGGGCTGATTTGGTAGAGCATTCGCGCCTATTGGCTCCAGCTCAGCTAAAGGGGAGGCTTGCGGGGCGATTCTTCCAGATGGAGGGGGAACCAGTCTGCGCCGAAGGGTTGGATGCGTTGCAGGGTGAACTGTAGTGGGGAGTGGGTTTAGGGGTCTCATCCCATTGCTGCATTCTCGGCCTATCACTGTCTAGACTTAATGTCTGGTGGGAGCAGAAACAGCAACAAATGGCGTTTAGTATAGACATAGTTCTATCTAGATACTGCTGAAGAAGCGGGAACTGGGGGGAGAGCTTTCATCACATCATGGAAGACTTGCGCCTTCTCATTTTGACTGTTGATCTCTCTTAATACTGACTTTTGCTTTGCGTAGTAATCAATCAGGGGCTGTGTTTGCGCTCTGTAGACTTCTAGCCGTTTGCGTATAATCTCTTCTTTATCGTCATCGCGCTGGTAAAGAGGTCCGCCGCAGTTATCGCAGAGCATATCGATTTTTGGGGGATCGAACTTCTTATGGAATGGGCGCCCGCAATCTTTGCATGCAATGCGGCCGGTCACCCGTTCGATGATCGCTGAATCGGGAAGATTGAAATTGAGAGCGATCACCTGATTTTGCTTGCCAAGCCGCAGATCCAGCTCTTTGGCTTGCGCCATTGTGCGGGGAAATCCGTCGAGGATGTAGCCGTGTTTGCAGTCTTCTTTGCTTACCCGATCAAATAACATATCGAGGACGAGTTCGTCTGGGACGAGGTTCCCTTTGTCCATGTAGCTTTTTGCCTGGATGCCAAGAGGTGTCTGTCCGCGGATGTGTTCTCGAAAGAGGTCGCCTGTAGAAATATGAGGTAAATGGAATTGATGGCTGATTGGGCCTGCATGAGTTCCTTTGCCAGCGCCAGGAGGACCCAGTAAAATCACAACCAATGGCTTGCTTTCCGTGCGGGACATCGCAAAAGTCTCGCCGGCAACCAGTACACCGAGCATAAAAATCAATCCAATCAAACGTTTCATAATATACCCCGCGCGGAGTAAAGCAATTTGCCATTCTAAAACAGGGGTCTATTTTTTTACGAGAAATTTATGTGGAAAGTCTTCCCAGTTTTGATGGAATTGCTCACGGCGCAGTCCTTGATGGCAGCGTCGAGAAGCTTCTTCCCCTTCTCGGGATCGGAGGCGCCAGAGATGTCAAAAAAAACATCTGCTTGCGTCATGGCAAAGCCCGACTGGCCTGGGATTTTATCAACAGTCAGCGTAACTTTTCCACGAATCTCATGAAACGCGACCCCCGACTTTTCGCAATACACCTTGAAGGTGGCGATCAGGCAATTAAGAAGGGATAGTGCGAAGAGATCTTCAGGCGAATAGCCGCCGCCAGGCCCCATGAATTCTGGAGGGATTGCCGAGGCGATAGGGGGAAGGTGCTCTGTTTGCGCTGTCCAAAGGGTGCTAGATCCCGCTGGAGACGCAGCTTGCACTTCAAATTTCATTGGAAATTTCATCATGTTTATTGGGATATCACTATCGGTATTTAATAGTCATTATTTTTGTTGAAAAAAGACTTATACTCCACTATACTTTGAGCTGCCAACAGGGAGCAAATATGGCAAACGAAACAAAAACAACTTTTCTAGACGTATCAAGAGGCTTAGGTTTCGGACTGCTATATCACCCGGTGATCGGCAAAATCAAAACGGAACATTACCCTTTTGTCACCCGTTTCCGCACATATCGCCCAGCAAGCGGAAAAAAACGCTTGTAATACCTGCCGCAAAGTGCTAATACAACATCTCTTTAGTAAAAGAAATGAGGTGTTTTTTGACACAAGCACTACCATCCCCAAAATCGTGTAGCTATCCGTTTAAAGACAAATCTGAAGACACTGCCTTGCAAAATCTTCTCGACCAACTATCCCTGAAAACGATCTCATGGGAGGAGATTGAAGATCCTCAATCCCTATCCCGTTTGACGTCTTGCTGCGGAGGAAGAACCCTCCTTCATCTAGCTGTGCTGGATGATAGGCTGGATATTGTCCGGGACTTAAGGCGCGATCCCGCACTCAAATTACGCCGGGATGCATTTGGGTTAAGTCCAATCGATATAGCCCAATTTTTAAACCGAAAGGAGGCTTTACAACTTCTACAGCCCCTTGCCGAAGTGGCCATTTTTCCCGATCACCCTTCACTCAATCAATTTGAGTACCTCCCTTACCCTATTTTTGAGACCAGAGAGGGATTTGAAGATGTATTAGCCTACATCGCAAAGGCCAAGGCAGAAGATAAAATCCCCCCAGAAAAAATTTGGATGGGGATCTATTTCGATAAAGAACTCAGGAAGGGGCTCCACCCGCCCATTTCCATCCGGTATATCGATAGCGAAGTCGGTTATGGGGTCTTTTCTGGGAAAAAGATTCCAGCCTGTACATACGTCGGTGAATACACAGGGATTGTTCAGCAAAGAACTCCCAAACAGCTGAGGGAGAAAAACCACTGTTTGCGCTATACTCTTTGGGAAGGAAAAGTGAACTTTGCCATCGATGCGGAACAGAAGGGGAACTTCACCCGGTTTATCAATCACAGCTCTAAACCCAACCTAGGCCTGCAATCGATCTATTGGCGAGGCGTTTCACGGATGATTTTTATTTCGCTGAAAGAGATTAGCGAGGGGAGCCAGCTCACTTTTGACTATGGCCCCCTATTTTGGAAGCACAGCCCCCAAGCCCCTAAAGAATTGACCGATGATCTTTGAAAAAGAAGGGAAGCAGCTCTCCTTGGAAGAGTTTGAAAAATTGACGGGGGCCAAATGGATTCCCCAGCTCGATTTCGCGGATTTTCATATTTTTTCAGATATTGCTAAGGACGCTCTTAAGCTCCACAAGAAGGGCGAGATGACCCTCGAGCAGCTATGGCTTGGAAAGTATTACCAAAAAGAAATTATCTCTTGCCATATGCCCGATGTGGTCATCCGATGGATCGATCCTCTCCTCGGATGGGGTGTTTTTGCCCTTCGCGATTTCAAGAAAATGCAGTTTGTCGCTGAATATACTGGAAAGGTGCGGAAAAGAAAGAAAACCGACGTTAAAAACGCCTATTGTTTCGAGTACGTTGTGGTTCAGGGGATCCATTCTCCCTATACGATCGACGCGCTGGATCAAGGCGGCGTTGGCCGTTATCTCAATCACAGCTCGAATCCCAATCTCAACTCGTCTCTCGCTACTTTTGAAAACGTAAGCCATGTCATTCTCTATGCAAAAGAACCGATTGCCAAAGGAAGCCAGCTCTGCTACGATTATGGGCCCGATTACTGGTCTAAACGGACAGCCCCGATTCCGCTATGAAATTTCTTCCCCTTTTCCTCTCCGCAGCCGGCCTCTTTGCCACTGTGAACGAGCCTTTGCGCTGGGAAATCTTCTCAGGCTACCGGAACGATCGGACCCACTGGCATCTTCAGGATCCAGGAGATGGGGGAACGCTTACATACAGCGAGCTTTACCGCGATATCGAGTATTGGGAAAATGGGCTCGTCTTAAAAGTGATCCACCGCGACCTCACATTTTTCCTCCGAGGCGCCTACGGGACCTTCGGCAAGGGGGCTGTTTATCAAAGATACCCCGAAACCCAAACTCGCACCCGATCAACTACAAGCGGCTGGACTGCCGATGGCTCCGGCTATTTTGGCTACGCGGTCAACCTCAGCGCTGACCGGACCTACAAAGTCATACTCACCCCTCTAATTGGCTATTCAGGCTACTTCGAGCAGCTGAAAAGGAAAGATATACCGGGAAATTTCCGTCTCGTTTGGAACGGATTTCTATTCGGCGGCGGGATTGCCGTGGAACCGGGCGGCAATCTGATTTTTAATGTAGGCTATTCCTACCACCTGATGCATAACAGGGTTCACACTACAGCTCAGGATATCGGCGGCGCCTCCACTCGCCAGTCGATCAAAACCAGTTCAGGCGGAAACGGCGGTCAAAGCGGCTGGGCCCAAATGGATTGGCTCCTAGGCTATTACTGGCGATTGGGAATCGGCGGCCAGATCCACTACTTTTCCACCCGCGTTGTCAATGCGACAGTAGAGCAGGCGGGGAGAGGGGATTACTCCCAAAAATTTAAACTTCGCTGGACGCCGGTATCGGCTTGGGCGCAAATATCGAGGCAGTTTTGAATAATCCCCACTCACTACCACGCATGCCCTCAAAAGAGCAGCTCATCATGGGCGTCCATGCAATTGAAGAATTGCTCAAGTACGCACCAGAAAAGATAGTCCGGATTTTCACCATTTCCTCTAAGAAGTCAGACCTCTTGAAAATCTGCGAACAGAAGAGGATCCCCATTTCCTATGTCTCAACAGATCAGTTGACTAATATGGCTGGATCCGACAACCATCAGTTGCTGGTTGCCCAGATCCATGGAAGAAACTACCTAGACGTCCCTGAGTTTATTGAACAGGCCGAAGAGACCTCCCTTGTCCTCATGCTCGATCAGATCTTCGACCCCCAGAATTTTGGAGCCCTGATCCGGAGCGCCGAGTGCTTTGGCGCCTCTGCTGTTGCCTGGTCTAAAAACCGGGGTTCCGACCTCACTCCGGTAGCCGCTAAAGCCAGCTGCGGGGCGAGCGAAATCATCCCCTTGATCCGGATCTCCAACCTTGCAAATGCCGTAGACCAGTTCAAGGATGGGGGATTCGAGGTGGTAGCCGCCCTATTGGACACCACCTCTGAGTCGGCCTATACTTTTTCTTTTAATCCGAGAACTGTCCTAATAATGGGATCGGAAGGGGAGGGGATCCAGCCCCTTTTGAGAAAAAAAGCCGATAGATCCATCTATCTGCCCATGGCTGGCAAGGTCGCATCTCTCAACGTCGCCCAGGCCGCCACCGCCCTCCTTGCAATTAGGAACTCAAGGCTTGCTGGGCCGGGGCCAGGGTAGGGAGATACTGGTCTGTCCATGGTTAGACATCCAGACTGCTACATCGACTTCTAAAATTTTTGCTTGACTAATCACTTCCATCAACTCTTCCCAACTCTCTGAAAGAGAAGCTTCATCGATTAAAATTAAAAGTTGATTGTAGTAAGCGTCTTCCAAATCGATCAGCCCTTCATCTACGCAGCGGCTGAGATTGAGCTTTATAGCCTTCAGATTTTCGACCGTGTCCCCCTTAGCCTCAAGGAATTCTAAAATTTTAGGGTCTTTTGCCACAGATTTAAATCCCTCTCGTTTAATTTAATGTTAACAATTAAAGTAATTCTTTAAAATTCAAATCAATCATCGAAGTTGATATAATTAACACGAAACAATCATAAAACACATTTTAGGAGAATATTATGTCAGTAGGCGCAACAACATTCAGATTACAACCATCAGACGAAACTTTAGCTAAAAATGCAAAGGGTGTAAAAGCTGGTACAGAAGCTTCGAAAGCTCTTGCTCAAGGTTATAAAGCACAAATCGAAAAACGTGTGTTTAATCTCTCAAGAACAAATGGACTTTGCCCAACAACAACAGATCCTGTTATAAAAGCATACGCTCCAAAAGCAATAAAAGAGCTTAATGAAGCACTTGCCGTATTGAACAAAGAACACAATCTCGGGACTTCTATGAAGCTCCCAGCTGCTGCAACAGCAACTGTTGGTCTCGGCGCAGCTCACTATATGGGCTACCTGTCTCCAGTTCTTGCAAAAGCCGCTAGCTACATGCCAGCAGTTTCTATGCCATCAATCTCTTTACCATCACTTTCTCTCCCGTCGCTCGGTTCAGTTGGTTCAGCTATCGCTAGCGTACCTTCTTTCTTCCTCGGCGGAAGCAAAACTGTTGCTACTGCAGGATTTGAAGGTTGTAAATTCGTTGTAGGCACAATCGCTAACGCGACAAGCACCGTTGCTACTAAGGCTGTTGCAACTGCATCTGCTGTTGACGGCATTTGGGGCGTATCTGCATTGCTCCCATCAACTACAACTCTCGCTATCGGGACAGCAGTAGTTGGTACAGCTTTGCTCGCAGCTTACGTTGCGAAACAATGCTTGAACAAACCAAAACAAGCTTAATTTAAGATTTAAATCTTAGATTGAAGAAACCTCGGGGGGAAACTCCCGAGGTTTTTTTTTATTTCGTGATATTCTGAATGACTTCTGCAGCCAAAATCAAAAGGGCAAAACCCATTAAAAATATCAATGCAGCCTTTCCACCTGGGAGTTGGGGCTTATCTTGCGGGTAGCGCTTGATATAGCGTCCTACCCAAGCGAGCACCGGCGGCATCAAGCCGAAGAGGAACGCGCAGCTAATTCCTCCAGCGTAGCCAAGGGCTACCAAGAAAATATTTGGGTATACGATGGCTATGATCATCGGGATCCCAAAAACAACTCCGCATAAAACCATTCTACGGGGCCCTTTCTTCTCCCATTTCAGTCCGTCGGCCAGGAAGTCGTAGAAGGAGAGGGCGAGGGGAATGAACGAGGTTGTGAGGGCGAAAAAGGCAAAAAATCTCCCGATCTGGAAAACTTTTGGGATCAATTGCTTCATTGGACCGATGGCGTTCTGCCCCTGTCTTCCAGCTTCAATCAGATCCTGGTGGGGGATGATCCCCAAAATGACCATTTCCCAGACCAAGTAGATGACAAGCGGGATTGATGAGCCGAGAAAAATCGCCAGCCTAATTTTCTTCGCATTCCTCTCCATGTAGGTCATCAGAGTAGGGATGATGACTTGATAGGTGAAAGCAGTGAAGAGGATGGGGAGCGCGAACCAGGCCTTGCCCCAATTGGAATAGCTAAGGAGCTCAATATCTACCTTGCCGAAAGAAACAGAGAGAAAGGCAAGATAAGAGATCACTACCCCTGAAATCAAGATCATATTGATCCGGTCTACCGATCTAGCGCCAAGATAGACAACTGGAGCTAACACAGACGAGTAAATAACCACTGCGGCCCAATTTGGGATATTCCAACCGGTAATATCGAGAAGAACCGACCCGCCGCCTGCAGCGTGGGCGATCATCACCGTTGCAAAAAGGAAGAGATAAACCACCCAGAAAATATTTCTGCCAACAGGGCCTAAAATTTTTTCAGCCATCGAAATAAAGCTCGAATCTTTCGGCATCCAAAGGCTTACCTCTAGGAGGAGGAGCCCTGTACAAAGCATGAAGGCCCAGCAGATCAGATAAATGATCATGGACGGAACAAATCCGCCCGGCCCCGTTGCTACCGGCAAAGCGAGCATGCCGACGCCAATGGTGGTACCCGCAATCAGCAAAGTTCCTCCCACTACGTGGCCCATCGAATGGATAACTCTCATAAATACTCCAAATGTTTCGGAAGATGATACATTTTCTCAGCGAAAATGAGAATTCTAAAATGATTTTGATAAAAAAAATGGGCTCAAAATGCAGAATGCTACCTCCGCAAAAATTTAAAATAGGTGCTATATGGCAGTAGTATTAGATCCTCTCAACCGACAGCCACCCCAAAGAGTGGGACAGCCCTTGCAAGGCGACGAAGCTTTCTTTCCCGGCGACGCCTTTGCTGAATTGGGAGAAGAGTGGGATGCCATGCCCGATGCGGAAGGGCTGGCTGGCCGCGCCCACCCATTGCCAGAGCAGGCTCCATTAGGAGCAGTGCCTGTGGATGAAGTTCATGAGCCGCCTCAAGAACCCGAAGCGCCAGCCGCTTTGCAGCAGCAAGAGCCGGCACCTCCTCCCGCTCCGATCGTCCAACCCACAATCCAGCCTCCAGCAGCAACTGTTGACGAGCCCAGTTTACTGCAAAAAATTTGGAGTGTTTTCGTTGGCGCGATGGAAGCGTTTGTCGACCTGATTTTAACCCATATTTTCTGTATGCCCAGAGCCATTACTGCAGCGCCTCGGCCTGCAGCTTTGCCCGTAGCCCAGCCTGCAGAGGAAAACGGACCCGATCCCATTCGGATAGCGCCAGCTGTCCCCGCAGCCCCAGTTCCTGAAGGACGGGTACTTGGTACATTGAATCTACACAGGGAAGATGGAGAAGTGTACATTGATTATTGCGCCCGCGAGTTTCTAAATACTTTTTGGGATCAGGTGGGCCCTGAGCTGACTCCGGCTCAAATTCAGCCGCTGATCGACCAATCCTTAAGAAATGGCGTTGCCAAACTTCGTGCGCAAATGAACCAAGGAATCGAGATGGAAGATTTTCCCCGCATTGAGGAAATTCCGATCCACCGCTTCGGAGAGGTTCAAAATTATGCAGCGCAGCTGAATACACTCCATCACAATGCTCTGCATAACCCGCAAAATAGAGCTGCAGCCATCCTAATTAAAGGGGATGTCCATCACGTTATCTTAGTCGATGTGAGAAACAGAAGAGATGAAAAATACTACCACTACAATCCTCACGCAGTTCCTATCTATTTACAAACTTTTGGAACTCTAGAAGGGATTGTAAACCACCTAAATGAAGCTCTCCCAATTGAGGCCGAACACCCATTTAGAATGGATGCATACAGACTGCGGGCAGATTAAGCTTGGAAGCATATCAAAGAAAAAGTATGATGCGGGGCTATGAGAAGAATGTATCTTTACGCCCTGCTGTCAGCTCTTTCCCTTTTTGCAACGGATCGATTCGAAGTCGATAGGGGAGACGGCTCCAAAATTGTAGGGTTTATCGACAAGCCCGAATCGGAATCTTTCGCAATCACTCTCATTATTCCTGGATCGCAAAAAGAAACGGCGCTCCGCACCCACGATTCTCTAAAAAGTGATTTGGGAGCGATTGATGAATGCGCGCTAACTTTGGAAAAGCAGGGGATCGCCGGGGATCAAATTGACGACAAAGAATTCACCCGTTTTTTGTCCCTCGATGAACGACTCAATGACCACTTGCTGATTCTGAAAAACTTGAAAACCCTCATTCCAAACTGGAACGGAAAAATTTCCATTCTCGGGCAAGGGGACGGGGGACGGATCGGGGCAAAACTGGCTGCAAAAACAGAAAATATGGCAGCTCTCATTCTCATCGCCTCAGGCGGGGGCTGGCCCCCATTGGAAGAGGCGCTCTATTCCTTTAGATCTGAAATGGCAGACAAAGGGTTTTCCCCTCAATACATCCAGGGATTTATTGTGGGAGCCAAGCAGGAGTTTGCGCAGGCGTTGGAAACACCAAAAGCAGAACAGAAGGCGTTCGGCTATTCATATAAGTACTGGGAATCCCTTTTGAAAACAAACCTGCTCAGCGATCTAGTTCAGTTGGAATGTCCTATCTATTCTGTAAACGGGGTCAATGACGATCGCGTTCCTATTGAGAGCGTTGACGCAATGGCCAAATATCTCAAAGACAAGATCACCCTCAAGCGGAAAGAGAAACAGGGTCGGGAAATCATCCAAGATCGAAAGGTCTACGCTGAAGCCATTTCTTGGCTGAGGGACTGTCTAAGAATAAACTGAACCATTTGGCTGCGTCAAAGCCCCTACAATCGACTGTCGCAAACCGCCTTGTATTGGTTTAATA
>JANPFC010000041.1:0-10808 GCA_031423235.1 Chlamydiota bacterium
CTTTACGATCGTCGATTTATTGGCAGCTTTGACGCCGAAATTATTCCAAGAATTTTTGTTAAAGAGCACTATCCACTATTTCTCCTTTCTGATATTCAGAAATTAGAGAGGGGTCTAGATGGCAAGCCACAAGTTCGACATCAATAAAACGAAGCTGAAAAGAATCTGCGCCGGCGGCAACAGGCTTATGGTCAATCAGACCCAAGTCCCCGCCCTCCATAACATGGCACTTGCAACGATCACATTGAAAAAGGGCGGAGTCAGAGAACCTCACTGGCATCCTAACGCAAATGAAATGACCTATTGCGTCGAAGGAAAAGCGCTGATCACCCTCTTCAGCCCCGGTAACAATCACGACACCTTCACATTAAGCAAAGGCGAGGTAGTCTACTTTCCTAAAGGCTACATCCACCACATTGAAAATATCCATTCGGGAGAAAGCCGCTTCATTCTAGCCTACGACAACAACAACCCCGAAGACCTCGACCTCTCCGAGTGCACAAGATCAATGGCAGCGCACGTTCTGGCATCCACATTCGGCGCAGAAGAGGAGGCCTTTCAGAAAGTAAAAAAAAGTGCAAAAGACACATTCATCTCTAAAAGAAAAACCATCGCGAAGCCCCGCATCGCCTCAATTCCCAACCATAATAAATTTGATCTGGAAAGGATCAATCCGCAAATCGACACCAAAGGGGGCTCTGCCCGGATCGTTAACAATCTGAATTTCCCCCAACTGCAGCATCTAGCCCTGTTTTCCCTGCGCATTTTTAAAAACGGAGTGAGAGAACCCCACTGGCATCCCAATGCGACAGAGCTCAACTTCGTAGTCAAAGGCTCTGCCCGGCTCGTCATCTACAGCCCTGGCGGCAAGAAGGACACCGTCGATTTAAAACCGGGCCAAGGGACCGTCATCCCTGCCGGTTACTTCCATCACATTGAGAATACCGGCCCATCCGAACTGCACATGACCGTCTTTTTCAATAACCCCCAGCCAAATGATATCGGCCTCTCGGGCGCTTTAAGCGCCTATTCGAAAGAGGTCCTCGCTTCTGTGTTTTCTCTTAGCCCCAAGTTCTTCTCTGAAATGGACAAGTTTCAGGAAGACCGGATGATCGTAGCTGGCGGCGGATAACAACTTATTATTTTAATATAAAAAATACAAACAGATGTGATAAACTATTCGCAATCATGACTTTTAATTGCATTTGTTGTTCAGATTATACTTCTCCTGTTATGCAGGCTCAAAGGATTTCTATAAATAGTCCCGCGAACTACGGCTCGGTCTCCGCCCCCCGTCAAATCCCATCCAATTCGGGACCCCAAGTACAGAAAATGGAAAGGGTTGCGGCACAGTACTTCAAAGAAGCTGATGAAAGAAATGCGCTTCTATATACACCTCCGTCCTCTAAACCGACAACACCAACCAAAATCACCGTTGAGGTGAAAGTCACAATTGAACCAGCTAAAGCAGCTCCAAAGCCTCCCCCCCAAAAACGTCTTTTGACAGTCGAAGATATTAAGACGGGCAAATTCCACACTGATCCGGAACTTATGGCCCAGTATCAAAGACTTGTAAATAACTCTCGAACCGTCCCGCCCCGAAAGAAAGCAACTTATTGGACGTTCAGAAAACCTTCTTAGTGAAGGGCTGTTAAAGAATCTAAAGCTATAACCATTTTTGAACAATAGGAACAAAGCGCCCCTTGCTGAAGGCTTTTTCCGTTACCCGGATGCCGATAGGCGCTTGGCGCCGTTTGTATTCAGCCAAGTGGATTTTGTGAATGATTCCCCGAACAAATCCAACAGGCTGCTTCCGTTTAAGTGCTATTTCTTCAGCCGTTAACCGATTTTCAATGTAATCTTCGAGGATCGGATCGAGGATCTCAAATGGGGGCAGTACATCCATATCGACCTGATTCTCTTTCAGTTCCGCGCTCGGCGTTTTCTTCATAATCGACTCCGGGATCACTCGGATATACTCTGCCAATTTGTATACCTGGAGCTTTGTCACATCGTGAAGCACACCAAGCCCCCCCGCCATGTCTCCGTAGAGCGTGCAGTAGCCCATCGCCATTTCGCTCTTATTTCCCGTATTCAGAAGAATATGTCCAAATTTGTTTGAGAAAGCCATCAAGATCATGCCGCGGATGCGCGTCTGAAGATTCTCCTCCGTCTCATTCGGAGCAAGCCCCTTAAACATCGGCTCGAGCAGCCCAAGATACTCTTTAAAAATCGGTTCGATCGGCACTTTTTGGAGCTCGACACCGAGAATCTTTGCCAGTTCTACAGAATCATCGACGCTCCCCTTCGATGAATAGCGGGACGGCATAGTGACTGCGAGGACATTTTTGGCACCCAACGCATCTTTCGCAATGCAAAGTACAAGCGCCGAATCGATTCCCCCAGACAGGCCTACGAGCCCCCTTTTAAACCCTTGCTTGTGGAAATAATCATGCACTCCAAGAACAAGAGCAGAATAGAGATCGTGGATGGGGCTTTCCGCTTTAATGGCCTTTGGATCTCCCTTTAAATCTACAATCAAATCATCCTCAACAAACCCTTTTGCCATCTGGATCAGCCGCCCCTTCTCATCGATATGGAGGCTGTGGCCATCGAAAACCAGCTGATCGTTCGCGCCAACCTGGTTACACAAGACCACAGGGCAATGGAGCGTCTTTGCAACCTCCTGGAAGACCTTTAAACGGACATCTTTCCTCTGGAAATAGTAAGGCGAACCGGAAAGATTCAAAACCAAATCGGGCCTCAAAGCTTTCAGCTCATCCACCGGATCGCGCCAGTAATCTGTATAGCCGTCGAGATTTTTTGTGTGCTGCCAAACATCTTCGCAAATCGTAACGGCAATCTTTTTCCCCTGATATTCCCAAATAGGCTCATCTCCACCCGGCTCAAAATACCTACGCTCGTCGAAAACATCGTATGTGGGGAGAAGGGTTTTATCTTTGAAGCCGATGAGCGTCCCATCTGCAAAAACAGCTGCGCTATTTAAAAGGGGCTTCTCCTTGCCAGAAGGGTTCCATCTTGGGAGGCCCACCACAGCAAAGAGCCCCTTTGTTTCTGGGCGAATAGCGTCTAACTTCTTGGAAATGGCATCGATAAACGATCGGTCGAGCAGTAGATCGTCTGGGAAATAGCCGCAAAGCGTCAGTTCAGGGAAGAGGACGATTTCAATCTTTCCCTCTCTTGCCCGCCTCAATGCATCGATGATCTTACGGGTATTTCCCTCTAAGTCGCCAATGGTCGGATTGATCTGAGCTGCCAGTACACGCATAAACTTCTATTTATACTCGTCCAGACTTTCTTGACAGGAAAAGTCTAAAGCCGTTTTAATAGCTTCACTTATGAGAAAAAACAACCTATCTATCCATTCTGAGAACATCCTGCCGATCATCAAAAAATGGCTTTATTCCGATAAAGACATTTTTTTACGCGAGCTCGTTTCCAATGCTTGCGACGCCCTGAACAAAGTGCGCATCGTCATGGGCGATGAGGGAGAATTTAAAATCTCCATCAAAACCGACAAAGAGCGGAAGACGATCACCCTTTCCGATACTGGAATCGGGATGACGGAAGAAGAGGTGGAAAAGTACATCGCACAGATCGCTTTTTCCGGAGCAGAAGAGTTCGTTGAGAAATATAAAGCGCAAACTGAAAAAGATCCGATCATCGGCCATTTTGGCCTCGGCTTTTACTCAGCCTACATGGTCGCCTCCAAAGTGGAGATCGATACCCTTTCCTACCAGCCCCATTCAGAACCTGTGTTCTGGAGCTGCGACGGAAGTTCATCCTACTCAATCGGCGCAGGCAATCGAGAAGGAAGAGGGACTAAAATCACCCTTTTCATCGATGAAAACAGCCTGGAATATCTAGAAGAATCGAAGCTGAAAGAACTCCTCACTCGCCACTGCAGCTTCATGCCGTTCCCCATCGAACTCAACGGGAAACCGCTCGGCAACAAAGAACCTCTCTGGCTGAAAAGCCCCTCCGAATGCACCGAAAAAGAGTACTTAGATTTCTATCGGCAGCTATTCCCGATGGATCCAGAGCCCATTTTCTGGATTCACCTCAACGTCGATTACCCATTCCACCTGCAAGGGATCCTCTATTTCCCCAAAATCCACCGCAGATTCGATACAAACGAAAGTACGATCAAGCTCTTTTGCAGCCGCGTATTTGTCTCCGACAACTGCAAAGATATCCTCCCCGATTATCTCATGATACTCCGCGGCGCTATCGACAGCCCCGACATCCCGCTCAACGTTTCCCGCTCCTATCTCCAAGTAGACAAAAACGTGAAGCAGCTCAGCTCGCATATCTCGAAAAAAGTATCCGACAGGCTGAACCAGCTCTACAAAAACGACCGTGAAAAATATATCGCTTCTTGGCCCGATATTGAGATGATCGTGAAACTCGGCCTACTCCAAGATGAGAAATTTTACGACCGAGTCAAAGACATTTTGATTTGGAAGAACAGCAAAGGGGAATGGGCGCCGATCACAGGCGAGAAGAAAGTATTCTACTCCACAACAGAAAACTCCCCCCTTCTTAAACTCTATAAAGAAGATGTTTTCTTCGCTCCAACCCCGATCGATACCGCTGTCATCCAATTTTTGGAAGACAAGCTCTCGATCACCTTTCAAAGAATTGACGGCGCGCTCGACGACAGCCTCATCGACGCCTCCCGCGAAAAAACTCTTTTGGACTCCGAAGGAAAAACCGAATCGGCCCGCATTGCAGAATTTATTCGCAGCGCTCTCGCCGATGTCGAAGTGGAAGCAAAAAGCCTAAGCTCAGACCACCTCCCAGGACTTGTCATTCTCGACGAAAATCAACGCCGTTTTCGCGATTACATGACACTCACTCAAGGTAAAAAAGGGCCTGAACTCAAAACAAAACGGACATTTGTTGTTAACACCAACAATAAATTAATCCAAGCAATTGCCAGACTGCAGCAAAAACAGCCTGAAGTCGCCGCATCAATCGCCCAAGGAATTTATGATTTATCTCTCCTTTCTCAGAGAGAAATCGATTCTTCGGAGCTTGAACAAGTAGTATCGAGACAAACAGATATATTGGAAAAAATAGCAACTCTGTTAGTTTGAGGAAATGTGGCGTTTCCTCATCTTACTACCTCTTAGTTCACTTTTTGCTGAGATGTCGGCGCTCTATCTCTCATGGTATGGCGATCCGACATCGACAATGACCATTCAGTGGCACACGCAGCTTGAAGAATTCGGCGACACAATCCACATCCGCACTCTCGACGATAATTGGGTTCCAATAAAAGGGGAACACACCACTTTAGAACAAGTACTCATCCACAAAGTCTCTTTAGAAAATCTCGATCCCGGAACTGAATATGCATTTCGGATCGGAACAAATCCGAAAATCTACCGTTTCCGCACAGCTCCAAACAATCTAGACGAACCTCTCCGCTTTGTAATCGGCGGCGATGTCTACGCCAACACAAAACTCTTCCGCCGCATGGCTAAAACAGTGATGGAAAATGATCCCCACTTCGCCGTTCTTGGCGGCGATATTGCCTACGCGCTCAACGTCCACCCCTTCCGCACATCCCCCTTGCGCCGCTGGCTCTCCTTCCTAAAAGACTGGAAAGAGACCATGATCACATCCGATGGACGGATCGTCCCCTTTCTCATCGTACCGGGCAATCACGACATCGCATCAGATAATTATGACATCTTTTTCAAACTCTTTGCGTTCCCGCAAAAGCAGCTATACCGCTCAGTGGATTTCGGCTCCTATCTTTCTCTCCTCCTTCTCGACACGGGCCACTTCCAACCGATAGAAGGGCGTCAAACCCTCTGGCTTGACAAAGCCCTTTCGGCCCGCACTTCGATCCCCTACCGTTTTGCCGTCTACCACGAAGCCGCCTATCCCTCATTCTACCCCTATCACGGCGCTATCCCGAAAAAAATCAGAGCTCTTTGGGCTCCACTTTTTGAAAAATACAATCTTCAAGCCGCTTTTGAAAATCACAATCACGCCTTTAAAAGAACCTATCCCATAAAAGCGAACCAAGTCGACCCCGATGGAGTCGTATACATCGGCGACGGCTCATGGGGCGCTCCGGCCCGCAAAACCAACGACTTATGGTACCTGGCCAAGAGGAACCGGAAAAATAGCGTCATCCTCGTCGAGCTCACCGCGCAAGAAGCCTCCATTCAAGCCATAGACCTCCTTAACAACCCCCTAGATCAGCTCACCCTTTCTCCCGTTATTAAGTAAACTATTCTATTTATTTTTATTACAAATCACACTATAATAGTATCAATTTTAAACAAGAAGATACTATGACAGCACCCACACAACCAGCTTCTCCGCCCCTCACAGTCCTCACTCAACAGGGGAGCAGCGTTCGAGGACACGATCCTGCACAGCAGGAGAAGATCACTCAATTTTTCCAAGGACTATTAGGATACAGACCCTTTGCTGAAATGGTGATAGGATCAGGAATGGATGTAAGCAGGGGCGTGACAGGAATCAGCGCTCAATTGGCAGTTGGAAACAGGCTTATTCTTCATGTTAAGGGGAATGGAACCACAACACCATTTCTTATAGGTCAGGACACTCCACAAGGTTTTGTTGCAATGCCAGGTGTTGATGAGAAGATTGTAGAAGCAACAAAATTTCTCTTAAATCCATCCGCGCCGAATGCAACCCCGCCCGATTTTGCCCCCCCAGCAGCGACCACCCCACCCGCTAACGGACAACAACCAGCACAACCTTCCGGCCCACCGCAGCCGCAAGCTCCTGGCGCTCCGCAGCCTGCCAACACAACGCAGCCACAAGCTCCCGGCGCACCCCAACAACCCCAGCCCCAACCAGCTGTCCCGCAGCAACCACCGCTGCCGATACCAGATCCAGTCGCTGACCAAGAAACAGAGAGATTTCTTACACTGCAAGCCAGCCATAAAGACGCATTGCCTCGCACACTTGCCTCCCTTCAAAGAAATAGAGAAACTTTATTTGCCAGACATGATGCTCTTCAAGAGGGATTACCCCATGCCGATAGAGCTATTACAAGAGCGCACAAAACTCTTGTCGCAACTTTAAGACAAGAACTCAATGATCTACAAAGAAACCATGGGCAGCAACTGCAGGATTTACTTGAAGAGCGGCAGGTATTACAGAAAGAGCTAAATACACGCCATCTGGAAGAACAAAGAACTTTGATTCAACCTCAAGTCAATCTCGCGCCATTGCTTGCTCACCAATTTACTGAACTTCAACAACAGCAGCAAGAAGAAATATCTCTATATCAGGGCCTACAGCAGCAGCAGCAAAATGAATTGGCTGATCTATTTTTACAGCAACTCCCCCGGCGTGGTCCCTTATCCCTTGGCTTAAGAAATCTATTAGCAGCCCAGGAAACAGAAATTACAGCCCGAGTGGCGCTGCATCAAGGTGGACTAATAACATTATTTAGACGACAACACAGTCAACGAACACAGATTCATCAAGAGCTGCAGCAAAAAGAAGCCCTCCCTGCAATTCAAGCCGTGATCACCGCCATAGGCCCATCTGCAAACCCAATTCCACATGGAACCCCAGAAAGCACAATCATTTCAAAAGCGGAAGCAGCAGTTACAGCTGCTGAGCTAGCCACGCCAGAAGCCACAACTCACTTATTGACGATTCCAGCTACTAATGCTGCAGAACAAGCCCTTGCCCTTGCTCAAGTAAATCTCGCCGATGCCGCACGATTGCGTATTAGAGCGGCTCGAGATCAGATTAGAGTTCATGCCAGAGCTGCAGAACAAAACTATATTGCGGCACAAAATCCAGCGCAAGCTGCAGCACAAGCCCTCCTTGCTACTACAGCCCGAACTACAGCCGAAGCTCAACTTACAATTATCCAAGCTCAGATTAGAATAGCTACGGATGCAGCAACACAAGCACGAACTATAGCCCGCAATACATTAGCTACAAACCGTCGGAATAGAAATTGCCGATGGGGAACCAAAGCGGTTATTGGAACAGCAGTTGCGGCCGGCGGAGTTTATGCTCTCAATGCAGCAGGAGTAATTAATGGTGCCATGCTCTTGACCGCTCTATGGACTGCAGTCAAACCATTTTGAATGAGGAGCTCTGCAAGAATTGCAGAGCTCTAAAAAAAACTTAAGACTCGACTACAGCTTCTTCTGTAGAAGATTGTACATCGGTAATTGCGGCCTTAAGCATTTCGATCTTTGCGCCATCAACCATTTTCAGGATCACAGTTTGGTCTTGGATTTTATCCACTTTACCAATGATTCCCATTGCAGTTACACGGTCGCCCTTTTTAAGCGAGCTGCGCATTTGGTCTGCAGATTTGCGTCTTTTTTGTTCCGGTCTCCACAGGATGAAGTAGAAAAACACGAGTGCGATACCGATCATGATCAGCGTCTGTGTCAGACCGCCGCCTGGAGTTGGCGCTGCGTCTTGAGCAAAAATCGCTGCAGTCGGAGCTAAAAATAGTAAAGATTTTCCAAACATAAAATTTTCCTTTAAGAAGTTTTATCCTATCCAATTTGCCTGAAACCAGCTTTATCTATCAAGGATAAGAGATCATTGCGAGATGTCATCCATGTATAGCTTTTTTGACTGCGGTCTCAAGTTAAGTAAAAATTCAGCAATAGGAACGCAAAGAATATTTCTATACCTAATTTTTTGCTTGCCATTGTACAAAAGCAGACAAGTGGCTTCCGGGTACTCTTCTTTAAATGCTGCGAGCCCATTTACATCGGCAGGAGATGGATCAGCCCCCCTCTTCACTTCGATTGCCCAAAAACCTGATGGGCCATAGATAATAAAATCCACTTCCAATTGAGTTCTTGTCCGCCAAAATGCCATTTGATGAGCCTCTTTTTGCGAAAGGACCCAGGCTCGCAAATGTTGAGCAACCAAACCCTCCAAAGCAGGCCCCTCAATTTCCATTTCCTTATCTAATGGTCCTTGAGGTCTAATAGAACGGAACACTCCTGTATCGAAAAAATAGAATTTGGAATGTGCAATGACCGCCCGTTGCGCCCTCCTAGTGAAAACAGGAAGTGTGAAGGCTAAAAGCAGATCTTCAAGAACGTGCAAATAATTATCGACCGTTGTCCTTTTTACCTGAGCTTCGCGTGCAATATCGGTGCTTTTCAATAATTGACCATGAGAAAAACTGGCAACCTCCATGAATCTAGCAAAGTCGCCAATCTGCCGAACGATCCCCTCAGCCTGAACTTCTTCCTTTAAATAGACTCCAACGTAGTTGCGAATTTTTTCTTCCGGTTCCGCTGCCTGCCAAATCATAGGAATCATCCCCACTTTAAGCGCCTTGGACAGAGAAAACTGATCGCCCAGTTCAGATGCTAAAAAGGGGGGCATATATCGCATAAGTAGCCGCCCGCCAAGCAAATTCCCAATATCGCGCCGCAATTTTCTAGCGCTGCTTCCTGTTAAAATAAAAAGAATGTTTGACTGCTCTTCTATCAATGAGTGGATCACCGGCAAAATTCCAGGAGCCCTTTGGATCTCATCTATGATTACGACTCCGCGCGGACCTGCCATTGCGACAACTTCTCTGATTCGCTCCGGGTAGGCGGCATATTTCCGCTCCTCTTCAGGCAGCAATAAATCTATCCGAATTGCCTCAGGATAGACGTGTCCAATCCAGGTCGATTTCCCGGTCCCACGAGCCCCTAAGAGGAAAAAACTCTCCTTCGGAGGTACTAGAAGTCTTGGGATATAGCGCATAATATGCCATCCATTTTGGCGTTCTGCATATCAGAATGCCAAAACCGTTGGCAATTTGCAACTAAAATGCTTAACAACTTCATTCAGAAAGACTTACTGACGTCCTAAAAATGATTAAGCCGGGTTACTCGACGAAGACCAAATAACTTGGTAATATAACCAATACAATTGGTGGATTATGCTTGAGAAGCTATTTGGCAACCCTGTGATAGAGAAGATCCTGTTCTATCTTCTGATGAATGAAAAGAGCTATGGATCAGAACTTGCTAGAGCCCTCGAACTGCCCCTCTATAGCGTTCAGATGGCTCTTCAAAGACTTGAGGATGGAGCCATTATTGCAGCCATTCAGGAAGGGAAAACTCGCGTGTATCAATTCAATCCCCGCTACCCTTTTTTATCAGAACTCAAAGCCTTTCTAGCAAAAGCCTATAGTTTTCTTCCAGATAACCTTAAGACACACTATTACGAAGCTCCAGTTCGACGAAGGCCCAGAAGAAAGGGAAAACCCTACAGGCTTGTAGATGATTGATTGGAAAAACATTAGTTTAAAAGATCTGGCAGCTTTTGTTTCCGAAGAACTGAGAAAACGAGATATCAATGCGATTTTAGTGGGCGGGGCTTGTGTGACCATCTATTCTCAAAATCGGTATCAATCCTATGATTTGGATTTCGCAACTTTTGAAGACTTGAGCAAAATCAAAAAAGCAATGAAGGATTTGGGATTTCAATCAAAAGGTAGACATTTCATTATGGACAAGTGTCCTTGGATTGTCGAATTTGTCTCCGCGCCAATAGCTGTTGGCGATCAACCAATTCATGAATTTAATGAATTGGCCACTAAATTGGGGACAATTCGAATGTTATACCGAAGTTGGTTCAAGAATCGGCTTTTTGGCGGGATTGAAAGCTGCCTAAAATCGATTAAAAAAAAGGGGGGCGTATTGGTTTAATACTGCCCCCTTTTTTTTAATCGATTTTAGGCGCTTTGAACCCGCCTAAACCGCTTCTTGAACTAACTTCGGTATATAAACGGGAATGAATTGTCT
>JANPFC010000042.1:0-11448 GCA_031423235.1 Chlamydiota bacterium
AGTGGGTTGTATTGCCTCATACTAGCCCACTTTCCGATCGTCGATTTTAGACAGCTTTCACGCTAGAAATTATCTCAAGAATTTTTGTTAAGGAGCACTAGATCCAGAGTCCTCGTGTATCGATAATGTGTTTGTTTTGGAGAAGGGCTCGATCTATGTTTGCAAATTTCCGGTGATTGACGAGCAGAAGGACGAGATCGGCCTTTGCAATGGCTTCATGGAGGTCGGTGAGCTTGACGTGAGGGAGCTGGAGGGAGGTTGGGAGTGTTTCCAGATGGGGCTCAACGACGAGGAGTTGGGTGTTTTCATTGGCAAGGTGCTGGACGATCTCAAGTGCGGGGCTCTCGCGGATGTCGTCGATGTCTGCTTTGAACGAGAGGCCGAGGCAGGCAATGGTGGGGTTGGAGATGTGGGCGAGGGAGGTTTTGATTTTGGCAAGGACATGGTGGGGCTTGCTGTCGTTCACTTCGCGGGAGGTTCGGATGAGGCGCGCGAGATGGGGCGCGGAGTCGACGATGAACCAAGGGTCGACGGCGATGCAGTGGCCTCCGACGCCAGGGCCGGGCTGGAGGATTTTTACGCGGGGGTGGCGGTTGGCGAGTTTGATGAGCTCCCAGACGTTGATATTGAGTTCGTCGCAAATGAGAGAGAGCTCGTTGGCAAAGGCGATGTTGACGTCGCGGAAGGAGTTTTCGGTGAGCTTGGTCATCTCGGCGGTGCGGGCGTCGGTGGTGAGGCACTCGCCTTTGACGAAGATTTGGTAGAGCTGCTTAGCGAGATTTGCGGATGCGGGGGTGAGGCCGCCGATGATCCGGTCATTGCCGACGATTTCACGGAGAATGTGGCCGGGAAGAACTCGTTCGGGGCAGTAGGCGATGTGAAGGTCGAGGTCTGGGAGCCACTGGGCGAGCTTTTCGGTGGTGCCGACGGGCGAGGTGGACTCGAGGATGATGAGATTGCCTTTCTCAAGGACGGGGGCGATCGATTTGGCGGCGGCTTCAATGTAGGAGAGGTCGGGTTTGTGGTCGTCTTTAAAGGGCGTGGGGACGGCAATGATGAATACTTCAGATTTTTCGGGCTTGAGGACGGCTTTCAGTTTATGGCTCATGACCGCTGAATGGACGAGGGCTTCGAGATCTGGCTCGACAATGTGGATTTTCCCTTGGTTGATCGTATCGATGGCCTTTTTGTTGACGTCGACGCCAATCACTTCAACGCCATGGTTGGCTAAGATGGCTGCAGTGGGGAGGCCGATATAGCCGAGGCCGATCACTGATACTTTCTTAAACGGGTGCTTCATGGTGATCCAAAATGTGTTGAATGATTCTCTTTGCTGCATGGCCGTCGCCATAGGGATTGTGCGCCTGGGCCATCTTTTGGTAGAGGTCGGGATTGTCGAGCAGCGCGGTCGTTTCAGAGATGATTTTCTCTTCGTCTGTGCCGACAAGGAGGACGGTTCCTGCAAGGATCGCTTCGGGGCGCTCGGTCACTTCGCGCATGACGAGGACGGGCTTGCCAAGTGAGGGTGCTTCTTCTTGAACGCCGCCAGAATCGGTGAGGATCAGGTAGGAGCGGTCCATTAGGTAGACAAATTCTAGGTAGTCGAGAGGCTCAATCAGGTGGATGTTGGGACGATCTGCTAAGATGGATCGGACAGGCCCTTGCACGTTTGGATTTAGGTGGACGGGGTAGATGATTTCGACATCGTCTCGGAGAGAAATCTGTTTGAGGGCTTTGCAAATGGAGGCGAACCCTTCTCCAAAGTTTTCGCGGCGATGGCCAGTGACTAGAATGAGCTTTTTTTGTGGGTTGAGAAAGTTGAATCGGGTGGTTTTAAGTTGAGGATTCTTCTTAAATTGATCGAGTGTGTAGAAGAGGGCGTCGATGACCGTGTTGCCAGTTACGAAAATCCGATCGGGAGAAGTGCCTTCTTTGAGGAGATTTTCTTTGGAAGTTTTCGTCGGCGCAAAATGGGTTGCGGCAAGGGAACTGATGAGTTTTCGGTTCATCTCTTCGGGCCAGGGCATCATGAGATTGCCGGTGCGGAGGCCCGCTTCAACGTGGCCAACAGGGATCTTTTCATAGAAGGCGGCAAGTGCTGCGGCGAGGGCCGTTGTGGTATCGCCTTGTACGAGGAGAAGATCTGGCTTTACTTCGAGGAGAACGTCTTTTAGGCGGGTGAGGATCGAGGTGGTGATTTCAGTTAGACTTTGGCCGGGCTTCATGATGTTCAAATCATAATCGACTTTGATGTGGAAGAGATTGAGAAAAGTGTCGAGCATCTGTCTGTGCTGGCCGGTTACGCAGACGAGGGATTGAACGTTTTTGAGTTGGGAAAGACGCTCTACGACCGGAGCCATCTTGATCGTTTCAGGTCTCGTTCCAAATACGGATAGAATTTTCATAGCGCTATTTAAGATACCAGAGATCATCTTTCGCTAAAATGGATTCTTGGTTAGTGTAGTGTAAAAAAAGGATTTTATGGACAACAGGCATTTGGCGCTTTTGGGAATGGTTTTATCGGCAGTTTACGCTTTTGGCAATCCACTGCAGCCAAATGTAGTTTCAGGAACCGCAACATTTCATCAGGAAGGACAACTTTTAGAAATCAATACTGCAGATCAAGCCGTCATCCATTGGGACGAATTTTCTATTGCGCCTTCTGAAATCACCCAATTCATTCAGCCAAATGAGATGTCGGTTGTTCTGAATCGAGTGATGGGAACGGCTCAGAGTATGATTCAGGGATCTTTGAGGGCAAATGGCCAGGTTTTATTGATTAATCAGAATGGAATTCTCGTTGGAAGAGATGCGATTGTTGATACAGGATCATTCGTTGCTTCCAGTTTGGATTTAATCAACTCGGATGAATGGCGGTTTAAGGGTGGTAATCAAGGATCAGTGGTCAATCAGGGAACCATTTACGCGAGAAATGGCGATGCTGTTCTTGTTGGATACCATGTCGAAAATTCGGGCGAAATCCATGCCGAGATGGGAAGCGCTTTGCTTGGCGCGGGCCAGGAACTCTGGATTCAGCCAAAAGATTCTGAAAAACTATTCATACGCTTGTCGGCTGGAGAGGCTGATGGAGCGGGTGTCGCAAATTCTGGAAAGATTCTGGCTGCAAGCGCGGAGCTGAAAGCGGATGGAAATCTCTATGCTTTAGCGCTGAGCCATAGCGGCGAAATCGACGCTCTTGGAGTGATGGAAAAAGGGGGCGAGATATTTCTCATCGCTGACGAGGGTGCGGCTTACATTTCGGGTTCAGTGAGTGCGCCAGGTGGAAACGTTTTGGTCGATGCAAAGTATACTTGCATCGATGTGGGCGCCTCGATCCGGGCTGACGGAGCTTTGACAGGTCATGGAGGAAGGATTGTTGCTTGGGGCCAAGAAGGTATCGTCGCGCACGGCGCGATTTCGGCAAAAGGGGGACGTGAAGCGGGGAACGGCGGTTTTGTAGAGGTTTCAAGCCATGGCGGAATGGATTTCGGTTGGAATGTCGATGTTTCGGCTATGAATGGAGAGACTGGCCATTTGCTCCTCGATCCGACCACTGTGAACATTGTCGCTTTGGGCGCTACTCCGATAATTTTTATGGATGTTCCCCCCACAAGCTGGGCTGCTTTAACGAACCCAGTCAACATCGATAGCGATGACTTGGGTGATTTCTTGGATGCAATGGGAAATGTGACGATTTCGACAGATGTTCTTCCTAATGCTGGAGCTCCGGGGATCCTCACTGTTTTGTCTCCTGTGTCTTGGGCTTCCGGCAATAAGCTTACGTTGATTGCCAGCAGCAGCATCGCGATACTACATGCCATAGTCTCTTCCTCGGCCGTAGTGCCGCCCACCCAAGTGGTTTTGGATCTCCAAGCGCCTATCATTACCTTAGGTGATCATTCGGTGGCTACCCCAGATATAACGGTTGTTTCGGGAACGATATCCATGGATGGTTCTACAAGCATTTTGCTTTTTGGTCCTTCTATTGTGCAAGGGCGGCGCATTGTTATGACGGGTGGAGACCTCAATTTGGAAGCGGGCCCGATTCTCGATGATAGCGCCTTGATTTCCGCCGTAGATAATTTTCGTGGAGTGTTCTCTGGAGATGTTGTTTGTATCGGAGATGGGGGAGGAGCTGGAATTGGCGGAGATCTATCCATGGCCCCGCCCCCCACCGTTGTTTATCTTGAGGCGGGCGGGAACTTGACGATGATAGGAGGAAGCGTCGGCGCCAATCCAATGACCGATCATGTGGGTGCGCTAATAAACCTTGCTGGAGGCGGAGATCTAACCTGCTTGATAGGCGGCGATATATTTGTCCATGCAGGTTCTTCAGCTGGAGATGGTAAAAGCGGCATCTTCGTTCAGGGACCAGGAACAAGTATCCTAACTGCGAACGAGATCACCCTAATGGGGGGAAGCAATGGGGTTGGAGAAAATTCTGTCTTGTTTGGCTCTTTTGGAGATTTTTCAGTAACCACGACTGGCCCTATCCTCAATCATGGAGGGACTGCGAATAACTGCAGTTCCCTCTTTATTGCCGCAGGAACCATGTCAATCACAGCTCCTTCTCTTGAACTCATAGGAGGATCTGCTCCCGGTACTGAAGCAGTGGTTGCCGCAGACGGACAGCTTATCATGAATATAGCTGGAGATCTGAGTTTGACCTCTCAGTCTATCATCGGCGCAGGATCTGCTTTGGTCGGGAATTTTGGGGCTGACATTCTGATGGATCTAAATATAGGAGGAGATATCAACATCAATGCGTTTGGAAGCTTTTGCGGTATTACTCTCGGAGGCTCTACTCCACATACAGTAGATATTAATGCGGCGAACCTCAATATTGCCTCGTTTTCCGATAGCTCTGCCTTTGTGGGCGTAAGCGTGGGAACTCTCAATTGCAATATTTTGGGAAATTGCACCCTTAGCGGCGGAACAGTCACGCCCGGTATGGGAATCGGCTTCGTCGGAATTGCGGGAGCTTTCAATGCTGGCGATGTAGCCAATCTGAATATCACGGCCGGCAATTTCTTCATCAATGGCGGCACGGCTGCCTCCTGCTATGCAGGGATCTTTCTGGGCGATTACACGACTGGGGTGGGCGGCGGCGGCGGAGAGATCCATGTGACCGCCACAGGTCCTGCGGGCATTGCCCTCAATGGAGGTTCAGCGAATGATACTCCTGCAGTCATCGAGATCATCGGTTCTGCGGCAACCAATGCCATTTTCTTTGATGCCACATCTTCTTTCGGAAACGTCGTTCTAACTGGTTCGCCTGTGGCCGGTTTAACTAATGCGGGAGCGCGGATTGTAACGAGTTCGGGCCCGATCATCGATCCTGTTGGCGGAAGCATTATTTTGAACGGCACAATGAGCGGGCCAGCGCTGATTAGCGTGGGGCCAGGGCCGGCGGCTGAACTTCTTCTCCAAGCAGGAGTGAATATCGAACTGCTATCGAGCTTCTCCTCGATTGAAAATTTGAGCGCTGGCGATATCAACCTGGTTGTCGATGCCGATTTCCCAGAGCCATTCTTAGGTCTAGGTTTGTTTAGATCCGTTTTTGGGTCTAGCGTAACCACAACCGGCGGGGCGCTCCGCATTTTTACCTCGCAGCAATATTTAAATGAAATTTCGGGAACTCTGAATGGGTCGAACTTTAGCGCGGGCAGTTTATTTGTAGATACCGCCACAGAGATGTGGGGTGTTTACTATCCGAGCCTCCTGGGAGGATTCTCCTATACTATTTTCTATAAGAACATTCTGCAGTTATTGGCTCAGCAAGCAGCCACAATTGCCTCCGAGCTTGCCAGCTCCCTCCACCCCTTCAATGAGTTCCCTGGATGGGTAGAGCGCTTCACTATTAACGTAGAAGGATTTGATCCTCAGGTCCACCGAATAAGACGCAGGCATTTGACCCACCTCAACCATCCAAAAACTTGGACTCACTTAATCCCTGAGTCCCAAATGATCGACTAAATTATTGAATATAAGGCGTTTGGCTAAAACTGGTACCAAAAATGGCCATTTTTTGGTATATTTAGGTAGGAGTTTAAGCCATGAAGAGAGATCTAGAAGCGGAATTAATCGCTTGGAAAGGGAGGGAAGAGCATCTTCCCATACTTTTAAGAGGCGCGCGCCAGGTTGGTAAGAGCTATCTGGTCGAGCAATTTGGCAAAACCCATTTCGCAGATGTGGCAGTTGTTGATTTTGAGAATAGGCCTGAATTCAAAGATGCCTTTATAACTCGCGAGCCAAAAGAGATCCTTTCGAATCTTGAATTTGCTCTAAAAAAACCGATTAAAATGGGGGAAAGCCTCCTCTTTTTAGATGAAATTCAGCATTGTCCCGAAGCTCTTATCTCTCTCAGATATTTTAAAGAGAAAATGCCGCACCTCCATGTAATTGCCGCAGGCTCTCTCCTTGAATTTTTGTTAAAAGAGGAGAATTTCAGCTTCCCTGTTGGTCGCGTAGAATTTCTCTATCTTCGGCCTCTTTCTTTTCTCGAATATCTCCGGGCTGCTGCTCCATTGATCGCTGAGAGGATTGCTGAATTCAGTCTGACGCGTATTCCAAATGAGCTAGAGCATAAAGAGTTGTTAAAATGGGTTAGGCGATATCTTTTTATCGGGGGAATGCCATCCGCTGTAAAAGAAAGCGTTAGGGAAGAGTCCCTTTTAGAAACACAGCGCATACACAATCGGATTCTTCATGCCTATGAAAGTGATTTTGGGAAATATGCAAAACATACGCAACATCAATATCTCCATTTAATTTTCCAAAAGGCCCCTGCGCTTGTTTCAAAAGTCCTAAAATATTCGCATATCGATAAAGAAATCAGATCCCGCGAATTGAAGCCTGCGCTCGATCTTCTATGCCATGCAGGCCTTTTACAGAGGGTCTTCGCCACAACGGCTTCAGGCCTTCCTTTACATGCTCATTTGAAGGACCATAGACATAAACTCCTCTACCTCGATGTAGGGCTTCTTCAAACGGCCACGAAGGTCGATGCAACTCAATTTTTCAATCAGGATATTCTACAGATCAATTCTGGAATGATAGCGGAACAATTTGTGGGGCAAGAGCTCCTCTCGTACTCTCTCCCCTATCAAAATGCGCCGCTCCTTTTCTGGGAACGGGATGAAGGCGAAGCTGAAATCGATTTTATCACTGCAATCGGTGGAGATATCATCCCAATCGAAGTGAAAGCGGGTGCCACTGGCGCCCTTAGATCTCTTCACAGTTTTCTAAAAGAAAAAAAGGGAAAGCTAGGAGTCAGGAGCTCAGAACATCCATTGTCTTTTAGGGATTCAATTTTATCGATCCCATTTTATCTTATCCATTCATTTGAGCAAATCGTAAAACAAGCGTTAATTCAGTAACTCAATCAATTGTTTTCCTCTATGTGACCAATCGAGTTTCTCGGCATAGCTGCGGAGTGATGCGGAGTCAGGATATTCGAGGGCGTGAAGGATATTGGCTTTAAATTCTTCTGAGGTGCGGCAGAGATGGGCTGGAGAGGCGATGTTTTCTAGTTCGCGCCAGCGGGTGGCAACGACAGGCAGGCCGGACGCCATGTATTCATAGAGCTTCAGAGGATTTACGCTATGGATAAGGTCGGGATAGTTTTCAACGTCGAACGGAATGAGGCCCACGTTGGCATGCTGCAAGTAGCTTGGGATGGAGGCGTAAGGTCTGGGGCCGAGCAGATGGACGTTCGGGATGTTCTGAAAGGGATTTTCTTTGATGGGGCCTATGAGGACAAATGAGATGTGGGGCAGGTCGAGGGCCAGTTTTTTTATGAGGGCGTAGTCAAACCAATAGTCAAGGGCGCCGACATAGAGAGCAATCGGTTTGGTTAGCTTTTCGAATTCGGGAGGGATTTGGGTTGGTTTAGCAAAGTGGGCAACCGGCACGCCGTTCGGCAGGTGCTTCGACCCTTTTATGGAGTCTGTAAGAGTCTTCGCTGTGCAGACGACGAGATCGACGCTTTGAATCAATTCTTTTTCTAGCTTGATGAATGCAGGTGTCGCTTTCTTAAATCCAGAGTTTTGATCTGCAATGCGGAAAACTGTTTTGCGTGCCCGAATTTCCTTCAACCAGAACGATTGGATGGGGGTGTCGAAGTAGAGGATGTCCACGTCGCCAAAGCCGTTTTCCTTGGCTTTACGGAGAACTGAGGGGAAGGTGAGCTGATGCCAGCGGCGGTGGACCCATTCGGAGCGGAGGAGGGGTTTATTGTGGGGCGGAAAAAGGGCCCCTGGAACGTAGGCCCACAGATTGTCTTGGACCATGCCGCCGGAGCGGTAGAGGTCGAAGCGCGCTTTGAGGCCTGTGGAATTGAGGAGATGAAAGGGAGAGATCGGATCGGAAATAAATGCGACTTCATATCCAAGTTTTAGAAACTCGCGCGCAAGATGGTGGCTTCCCACTTGAAACACCGAGGTCCACGGATTAGAACAAGCCATTAAGATTTTTTTCGGCGGCATAAGGAGAGTATTATAGCATAGGAGAAGGATTTTCTTGAGTTCTTAACATTTGGAGGGCAGAATCGGTGGTTTTATTATGAGGTTTACATGGGTACGCAAGTTACAGAAAAAAAATATTCGATCAGTTTTTGGATGGGCGATGCAAAGGGAGATTTCGCACATTGGGATATCCGCCATGAGATTAGCGAAGACTCTCCACGGGATGCAGTAAATGTTTTTGCAGAGATCCTGCCTCAACTGAGCTTTATCACCTACGTGTCAGATTTTTTTAAACGATGCCCATGCAAAATCACTTTGATCGGCGATCAGGATGCGATGAAGATCCCCAACATTAAAGGGGTCATCAAAGCCTATGAGAAAGTCCTTGATTGTAGAGAGAGGATGGAAGAGTTTAAGAAAGAAGAGCAAAAAGAGTCGTTGAACAACGGCAAAGACAGATATAGAGAAGCTGTAAAAACTCTAGAGGCGATGGAAAATCCAAAACTGATCGTCGAAACTCTCCCGATGTGGTAAGATCTTGGGGATGATCGATCTTTGCATTGATGCACGCATGGCTTCTTTCTCCGGGATTGGAACGTATATCCGGGAGATCGTCCCTTTATTGAAGAATTGCCGGATTACTCTTCTGGTGGATCAATTAGGGCGCGATTGGTGCAAAGAGTTTGACCAAGTTGCTTTCGATGCAAAAATCTACTCGATGAAAGAGCAGGCGCTTTTTCCTCTGAAGATCCCCGCCTGCGATCTTTTTTGGTCTCCCCATTACAATGTCCCCCTTTTGCCTATTCGTGCAAAAAAGCGGATTGCGACGATTCACGACGCGTGCCACTTGGTTTTCGGCTCAAAGCTCGAGAAGTTATATGCGAAAGCGGTCATGGGAAGGGCTCTTCGGAAATCTGACAGGGTGATTACCGTCTCAGAGTTTTCAAAAAGAGAGATTGAACGGTTTTTTGGGAATGGGAGTGTAGAGGCGATCCCGATCGGGGTGAATCTCGAAAGATTTCTTCGGGTTGGACGGAGCGATGAGGTAAGGATGAGATACCGATTGCCGGAACGTTTCGTATTGTTTGTCGGCAATCAGAAACCCCACAAAAATATAGAGGGGCTTGAGCGTGCTTTTGCTAAAGTTAAAGTGCCCGGCTTAGAGCTAGTTATTGTTGGGAAAGGGACCCGTATTGGACAGGTAGATGATCGAGATTTGCCGGCTCTTTACAGCATGGCTGAGGCGTTTGTGTTTCCGTCGTTTTACGAAGGGTTTGGGCTGCCGCCTCTGGAGGCGATGAGCTGCGGGTGCCCCACTGTGGTATCGAAGGCTGCCAGCATGCCCGAAGTGTGCGGAGATGCGAGCCTCTACTTTGATCCAGCGAATGAGATGGAAATCGCTGAGGCGATTGTCAAAGCAGTTGAGAATCCAGAGCCGCTGATTAAAAAAGGGTTTGAACGGGTGAAACAGTTCAGTTGGAAGAAGACCGCTGAGCGGCATATGCGGCTGTTTGAAGAGGTGTGCCATGCGTAGCGCCATTGTGCATGATTGGCTGATCTCTGGGGTGGGCGGGGGAGAAAAAGTCCTTGAGGCCATCCACAAATTGTTCCCTTCGCCGCTCTATACGCTCGTAAAAAATAGTGAAAAGTTAAAGGGAACTTACTTTCAGGATTTGGAAATCTCAACGTCCTTTATTCAAAAGCTTCCGCGAGCTGAAAAGAAATACAAGAGCTATCTCCCCCTCTTCCCTTTGGCCATCGAGCATTTCGATTTAAAAGGGTACGATTTGGTCATTTCATCGTCCCATTGTGCGGCAAAAGGGGTCATCACCTCGCCCGATCAAGTACATATCTGCTATTGCCACACTCCCATGCGGTATGCGTGGGACCTCATGCACGACTATTTGCGGGAAGCGAAGTTGGATCGGGGCGTGAAGGGGTTTTTTGCGAAAGTGTTCTTGCATTACTTGAGGGGCTGGGATGTCCATTCAGCCCACCGGGTAGACCACTTCATCGCCAACTCTAAGTATGTGGCCAAACGGATTAAGAAATTCTATAGCAGAGACGCCGAGGTCATTTATCCCCCTGTAGATCTGAAGATGTTCCAGGAAGAGAAGGTCAAGGACGAGTACTATATCACCGCATCGAGAATGGTCCCGTATAAGAGGATCGATCTGATTGTCGAGGCATTTTCGAAAATGCCAGATAAAAAGCTGATTGTTGTCGGCGACGGCCCTGAGTGGAGTAAAGTGAAGGGAAAAGCTACGAAAAATATCGAGCTTCTTGGATTTCAACCGGATCAAGTGTTAAAACGGCTTATGCAGAAAGCGAAAGGATTTGTGTTTGCAGCGGTTGAAGATTTTGGAATCGTTCCTGTTGAGGCGATGGCGTGCGGCACTCCAGTGATTGCGTATGGCAAGGGGGGCATTTGCGAGACGGTGATTGAGAGGCAAACGGGTCTATTTTACCACGAACAGACAGTTCCAGCTATTATTGATGCTGTGCGCGTATTTGAGAGGATGGAATTCGATTCAGGGAAATGCCGGAAACAGGCTGAAGAATTTTCTCCGGAGAGTTTTGATCGGCAGTTCGGAAAATTTGTGAGGATGAGAATAGACCTCTTTCGAAACTAAGGTTCTGTCGATTTTCGGGTTCTTTTGAGCCGATTTTCGATTCAAATGCCAGGGGTAATATCGACAACAGTATATTGCCCCTGGCATTTGAATCGAAAATCGGCCAAAACAATCCCGGAAATCGACGAACCCTTAGTTATGCAAGAGGTCTAATAAAAATGCCCCTATCAAAAACAATTTGAATAGGGGCGTACGATCTATAGTTAAAAACTATTTTTTCTTATGGCGGTCGCGTCGTCTGCGTTTTTTACGCTTATGGCGCGCGATCTTCGATCGTCGTTTTTTATTTACAGAGGCCAAAATTAACCAATGTTCCAAAAGCATTTTGAGAGATTAAGACAATTTAAATA
>JANPFC010000043.1:0-10161 GCA_031423235.1 Chlamydiota bacterium
TCCCTCACCTCTGCGATCTCTGCGTGTTATCTCTTTCTTATCTCTGCGTTAAAAAAAAAGCGGACTATTCAGCTACAATTTCAAGCTATTGACAGTTGTAAGATCGAAATGCATAGTCAGGCTATGACAAAAGTAACTCTAAAAGATCTTTCTCTGAAGGGCAGCCGCGTTCTGATGCGGGTCGATTTCAATGTTCCGATTGAAAAAGGGAAGATAACTGACGATTCGCGCATCCGCGCCGCTTTACCTTCAATCGAATACATTCTAAATCACGGCGCCTCTTTGGTGTTGATGAGCCATCTTGGCAGACCGAAGAATTCCGAACCTGAATTTTCTCTTAAACCCTGTGCAGAAAGACTCTCCGAACTCTTGAAAAAGCCTGTTCAGATGGCTAAAGATTGCGTGGGTCCCGCGGTTGAATCGATGGCATCTAAACTGCAGCCTGGCCAAATCCTCCTCCTAGAAAACCTCCGCTTCCATGCCGGGGAAGAAGCCCCAGACAAAGATCCCTCGTTCACCGCCTCGCTCGCAAAGTTAGGCACCTGCTACGTCAACGATGCTTTTGGCACTGCGCATCGAGCACACGCCTCCACCGCAGCGATCGCGAAATTCTTCCCAGGTAAATCTGCGATGGGATTTCTGATGGAAAAAGAGGTGGCCGCACTGTCGCCTCTCATATCAAATCCCCCAAGACCCTTCTACGCAATCATGGGCGGGGCAAAAATCTCCTCAAAACTCGGGGTGATTAAGAAGCTATTGGAAAAGGTCGATGGACTCTTTATCGGCGGCGGGATGTTCTTCACATTTATGAAGAGCGAGGGAATTGAAGTAGGCAAATCGATTTGCGAAGATCCAGCAACTGTTCGCGATCTGCCAAAGGACAAACTCCACTTTCCGATCGATATTGTGATTGCGGATGGTTTTTCCAACGATGCAGATAAACAAATCATCATGGCAAAAAACGGGATCCCCGAAGGTTGGCAAGGGATGGACATCGGACCAAAAACGGTAGCCGAATGGTCCAAGTTATTGCCGAAAGCTGCGACTATTTTCTGGAACGGCCCATTAGGCGTCTTTGAAATGGCAAACTTTGCTAAAGGGACTAGGGCGATTGCAGAACTACTCGCAAAAAAACTCAAAGCAAAAACCATCGTTGGCGGCGGCGATTCAATTGCCGCAATCGAACAGCTAGGCCTCGCAAAACAATTCGCCCACCTCTCTACCGGCGGAGGCGCTTCCCTTGAGTTTATAGAATTCGGACATCTGCCCGGAATAGATTCATTAACTGACAAGTAGTTCTTTTTATTTCGCATTAATTCTCTTCAGGTTCAAAATCTATGACATGAAAAAATCAATTTCCGCATTTCTTATTGCTTTTGCGCTGCTTCAATCTGAAGAACCCACAATGGTCCTGCCAAATGAACCTGTATTTGATCTGGAAGAAAAACCACAGAGCTTTTTCAGCTACTTCTCTTTAGGGACATGTGGATTTCTTGTTCCGGTAGGTCCTGAAGTTTCGGTTGGCTGGAGAAAACTCAATTCCCGCCACGTTTGGGACGTTCAAGGAGGAGCCTCGCTAGTAGTGGGTAGATATGTTTGGGGCCAGGTCTCCTACCTATATTACTTTCAGCCAAATTCCGGCAGCTATTCAACCCCCTATTGCGGCGTAGGCCTAACAGTCGGTCACGCAAACCTAAGGGGGTTAGACCCCACGTTTAAAAGGGTGCCTGTATATGGAAATATTCCATTTACAATGGGCTACCAATGGGGGAAAGATAGGACTAACCAATTTTTTCAAATTCAATTTACTCCTATACTCATCACAACTCTTTCCTACGGAGTTGGCTTTTAATACCCAACATGATTCGAAAATTGGATTTTAAGCTGCGTCAAAGCCTCGGGGTTCAACGATCCCAAGTCACCCCATATTTCTAATATTGGGTGACTTGGGATCGTTGAACCGCGAGAGCTTTCACGCGGCTTAAAACCGATTTGCGAGTCATGTTGGGTATAAATAAATTGTTTGCCACCTTTCGATTCTTCTCCATTTTATTAAATAGGGGAATATGTCATGCTGTGGTCACATAAAAACCCACAAAGTTGATGTATGCAGGAAGTTAGTCCAGCAGAATTCGGAAAGTGGCGCTCCTTTTTCTGGCCTATTCACCGTTGGGAACTGAAAAAATTCCTCCCAATGTTCTTCATGTTTTTCCTTATTTCCTTCAATTATAACGCGCTGCGCGCGTGCAAAGACTCACTTGTAGTTACAGCCCCCCATTCCGGCGCTGAGGCGATACCCTTCATTAAAGTATGGGCTATTCTCCCAGGTGCCCTGCTCCTTACCTACCTATTCACCCGCCTCTCAAACAGATTCAGCCGCGAAAAAGTTTTTTACATCATGATGTCTGTCTTTATCGGCTTCTTCATGATTTTTACCTTCGTCCTCTTCCCTGCCCAAGAATATGTCCACCCAAACGCACTCGCTGACAGGATGCAAGATATCCTTCCTAAAGGGTTTAACGGACTCATAGCGATATTCCGCAACTGGACCTTTACGCTGTTTTATGTGATGAGCGAACTCTGGGGCACAGCCATATTGAGCGTCCTTTTCTGGGGATTTGCCAATGAAGTGACTCGAGTAGGCGAGGCCAAACGGTATTACGGACTTTTGATGATTGGCGCCAATATTGCAGGAATTATTTCGGGACAAGCCACAGTCTATCTTTCAGGAAACACATTCCTCGCCTTCCTTCCTTATGGAAAGAACAGCTGGGACCAATCAATTCTATTTTTGAACTGCCTCATTATTTTCTCAGGGGTCCTAACAATTGCCATTTACCGCTGGCTCAACCACAACGTAATCCGCCCGAGCGAGCACCATGCCCCTCCTGAAAAAATCCAAATGTCGATGCGGAAAAACTTCGCCTACCTGGCTAAATCAAAATATCTCCTTTGCATTGCGCTGATTGTACTCACCTACAATATCTCGATCAATCTGATCGAAGTAGTGTGGAAAAACCAGATTAAGCAGCTCTACCCAAACCCGAGTGAATATAATATTTACATGGGCGAAGTAATGACCCTGATGGGGATCATCGCCACAGTCACAGCCATTCTAACCGCAGTTGCAATCCGTCGCTTTTCTTGGACGTTCAACGCCATTATCCCAGCCGTGATTATGCTTGTGACGGGGGTAAGCTTTTTCCTCCTCGTTCTCTTCCCTAATTCAGGGCTAAACTGGATTGCCATGGCGATGGGATCGACCCCTCTCGCCCTAAGCGTTGCGCTAGGCGGCTTCCAGAACTGCTTGGGTAGAGCCTCGAAATATACTATATTCGACGCCACAAAAGAGATCGCGTTTATCCCATTAAGCCAAGAATCGAAGCAAAAGGGGAAGGCGGCAATCGACGGCGTAGGGTCCCGTATCGGCAAATCTGGGGGCTCAGTGATCCACCAATCCCTCCTCCTCATCTTCTCAACAGTCGCAGCCAGCACGCCTTATGTGGCTGTTATTTTCGTCGTCGTCGTCCTCGCCTGGGTATTCTCTGTCGTCTCTCTAGGCAAACAGTTCGACAGCGTCACAAAGCCAGCCCTATCCAAAGAGCCTGTTCCAGGCTGAAATTAGAGATTATTCTTAATTTACACTAATTACAATAATTGATATAATTTAGTTATAAAACTTAATAAATAAAAGGATTTTTATATGGATATCAGAGCCGTTGGCGCATCATCTTCCGCAGACAGTATTATTGAAAAAGAAATTCAACAGTATCTCGAACAAATCGAACAGCTAGCTAACAATCCAGAAAATCTTGATGAAATTAAATCCCTCGAAGCCAAAATCCAAACTTTAATTGATCAAATCTCCGATCCGCAAGAGAAAGCCAACCTGAAAGCAAACCTGGCGACTTTAAAAGAGTTCACCTCATTTTATGAAACGGATTGGGACTCAGAAAACAATCCGATCGACACGAAAAGAGATCTTAGATTATTCGACACTCTAATCAATGGAGAATTTACACAAGTTTTGAGTCACGATACGAACCCGAAAGATACGATCTACAACGAACTTAGCTTAATGCAGGCGATGGTCGACGATCTGAAGAATTGCGATGCGGGGATCGACAAAACGAGGATTGCCGACGAGTTAAAGAGAATTGGTTTAATAAAAAAACAAATACTGGCGCAGCTTCCGTCCCTTAACGACCCAAAGCTCGCTGCACAACTCAAAGATTTGTTAACCGATCCGAATCATGGCCTACCGTTTTATTTAAGCGATGTCGATTATTTCACAATCGACGGACTGATCAATCAAATGAAAGACTACCTAGATCCAGGCTCAGTCCCAACACCGCCAGTACCGACTCCAGAACCGATGCCGAATCCAGGTACGACGGTTGAGGACAAAATCAAGTACGACCTCTATGAAATCCAACAGTTAGCCAACAGTTCTGGCAGCTATGCAGAGATACAAAATCTCATCACCGATATCTGCCTGTTGACTTCCCAAGTCACGAACCCGGGTGAAAAAGCGGCTTTGACCTCATATATTACTAATCTAGAGCAAATTGTTCAGAATTTCGGGAATATTCAGCCAACCATCAGCAAAGGCAATGCGCTTTTAATCGAACAGATGATCGAGGGGCAGTTTGATTGCATACTCACCGATCCAAACCCACGCATGCCTGGTCCGATCCTTCTTGAATTGGCCATGATGCAGACTTTGGTTACTGAAATGAAGGCTTGCGGGGATGACCCAGCTCGCTTAGCCGCCCTGCAGAAAATGTTCAATGACTACTCTGCAGAGGTCTACGCTCAATCAAGCCAACTTGAGCCCGATATCGCTCAAGACATCCAAGAAAAGTTAACAGATCCAAATGATGGCGTTCCTTACTTTATGGGAACGGGCCAATTGGATGTTCTTGCTGGATTCGTTCATCAAATCCAAGCGGAAGTGGCTGTTGCAGAGCTGAATTCTTAATAACCTGCGAGCAGGCCGAAATGGACGAGGCCTCCCCATGCGTCTTCAAATTGGGTGTTGCGCAAACGAATTCCCCAATCAATCCGTAGGGATAGGAAGGGCTCAAGATTGTATTTGAGCCCAGGTCCGACGCTGAATAATTGCTGTAATACGTCTTCACCAGGCATGGCTTTGACTTCCGAAGTGTATCCGTAATCAAAAAATCCGTAGACCATTAGAGAATCATTGTACTTCTTCCTATTCTTCCAAAGGAGGCTGAAGAGCTCCATCTTGGGAGAGCGAAGCTCCATATTGAAAATGAAGGCGTTGTCGGCGTTGATTTCCCGCTCCGGATATCCGCGGACCGTATCATAGCCGCCGACTCCATATTGCTCAGGTGGCAATAAAGGAGTTGTAGAAAGCTGAAACCGCTGCATAAAAAAGAGGCCGAATCGATTTGCTTCGTAAGTGTAGGAGGCCATGAACTTTCCATAGAGATAGAAATTTTTCGCTCCGAGGCGCAGTTCGTTGAACTTCGCGTCCGATGAGTCGCCAAAAGCTTGTCCAGGCGAGCCGAAGGCTTGCGCGTTCAAACTCATGGTGTGCCTTCCTTGCTTTTTGCCAAAGCTATACCCAGCCATGAGTTGGACGTATTCGATGTGGGAGGTGACAATCGGAATTTCTCCTTCTGCGAGGAGCGTCAGGTTGTTATTGGTGTTCTTGTAGTCTGCGCCGAGCACAAATTCCTGCAGGATCCCATATTCAAGGGCTCCAAAGGGGATCTGGTAGCGGCCGCTGACTTGCGCACTCTCGCCCGTGGTATGAAAGTCGGTGATTTCAGGATGAACCTTAGAATAGCCGCCATAGAACATCAGAATATGCCGATAGCTTAAGGGGGCTACATAATTCAGAGTATGAGAAACGAATTGATGGAAATCGCCGGAAACGGTCCCTTGATAGGAGAGGGTGTGGTCGAGATTGAATGCGTTGGCCCAGGAAAACCCGCCGAACCAACGGTTGTGTCCGGTAGCTTGAGTTCCTGTATTGTCGACTCCGGCATAAACGCGAAATGGAAAGCGGTCGGTAACTCTTACTTCTAGATTCGTGGTATTCTCTTTTTCTCCAGGCGCCATAATGAGATCAGCATGCCGGAAGGGGCTCCGATTGATCCAATCGACGTCGCGAAGTAAGACATTGGATTTGACGACTTCGCCGGGCTGCTGGCGTATCATGCGGCAAATTTGCGAGAGGGGATAATAGCGGGTTCCAGTGATTTTGATTTGATCGATGGTCGACTCATTGATCACGAACTGCAAAATCCCCTCTGTTATATCTTGAGGGGGGATGTCGATAACGATCATCGGCTGCCCGTTGGCTATGTAGTAGGATAAAATTTCACTTCGAAGAGAAAGGATCAGATCGCGATCGATGGGCATACCAAAATACATTCTCAGCAGCCCTTCTAATTTTCCCGCTTTTCCAGGAACATCTAAATTATAAAAATCGACTCCTTGCCGGGATGGATCGGGGGTTTTTTCCACTTCAGAGAGGTTTGAAACGAGGACCACCGCTTTCAATCCTCCCTTTTCTACAATACAGACAGGGGCTTGTTCAACCTCGGTGACGGGCTGGGCCTGTTCACTCTCTACAACACAAGCAGGAGGAGCCTTTTCAGCCGCCTCCGGATAAAATTCCATAGCAGGATCTTCTGTGGTCTCGCTGCTGGGTTTGCCAGCTGTTAGGCTGCTTAGAGGAAGGAGACAGAGGAGAAGATACTTGATCATATTATGATTAATACCGGTTATCCAATTTTTTTGTGTGATAATTTCGATATTTCTGTCTCAGCATTTGGTAAGAGAGTCCGCCAGCAGAGCAGCCGCTTGCTGTTGATCCGGAAGTGATTTTGCCATCGGAGACCGTCAAGCTGCCGCCGCCGGTTTTAGCACACTGAGTAGTCGTTTCGAATGAAGCCAGGTCAAACAGGAACTCGTCATACACGGCCCAATCGCGGAACGCTTCAGCAGTTGCTCTCCAAAAGAGATTGATCGTTTTGAATGGAACTTCAAATACAAGAACCGCTGCAGCAACGCCTGGAGCCACAGGTACGACTGGAACAATTGGAGGCACGGGCGGCACCGGGGGAACTGTTGTAGGTCCATCTTTGTAGAAAACCATGTAGTTCACTCCGACAAACGACCGGTAATAATAGGAAAGCCAAGTTTCCGTAGTCGTGTCCACATAAACAGCGCCTGCCACAAATGGGACGCCATTCAACGTGCCAGAAATGGTGTTGAAAGGCTGCCGCGCGGTAAACAGTCGTATCTCGCCTCCGGCATTATTGACCGAGGCTCCTACAGCCAGGTTTAAGAGTCCACGCCCATATTTAGCAGAGTCTGGGAAGAGGTTGTCGACGACGAGCGTGACAAAGCCCCGATTCAGCGAGGTGATTGTTGTAGTGCCCAGAAGCTGCATATCGCGTCCAGCGATCAAGACGATTTCACCGTCGCCCATCTGGCTAATGGTGGAGCTTACAAGTCCGTTGTTAGCCGCAACAAAATTATTGCCCGCGATAGCATAAATGGGATGCGTTCCGTTGGTGGTCATAGTTCCACCAGTTAAATTGATATCGCGGAGAGCCTCGACATAGATATCTCCTCCAGCAAATCCTCCGACAAAAGAATTTAAGGTACCCGACAAAATGAAATCTTCACCTGCAGAGAGAGAGAGCGTTCCGGTGCTGGTATGAGTCACTACTCCCGATATATTAATATATTGGCCAGCAACCAAGGTTGTGTTGCCGGTGCCAACTAATAATGAAATGGAGGTGGAGTTGACGATATCCCGAGCGGCTTTCATCAAGATGCTGTCCGAACTAGTTACGGCGCCTCCGGTCAGACTGATATCCCTTCCGGCCGTCAAGAGCATAGCTCCCGAGACGAGCAATGAGTTGCTGGAGTTGATATTTTGTCCCGCAGTGAGCTGCAGATTGCTAGCGGTGCCCGCGCCTGGCGCAGATACCACGATGCTGTTATTGATGTTCCGGGTGGCTTCCAGAACAATATTTCCAGTGCCAGAGGTGACGGATCCGCCGGTCAGGTTGACATCTTCGCCGGCTGTCATTGAAATCGTGCCGCTTCCATTTGAGATGGCGCCTGTGGTATTCACCGATCTTCCTGCGGTAAATTCGATTTCTCCAGCTGCTGCAACGGTGGCAGTAGTGCTTTGGTTGACATCTCTTCCTGCGTGGGCAATATAACTGCCGCCTAATAGTGTGACCGGGAGTCCAGACATGGTGACGTCGCGGCCTACATTGGCGATGATATCGCCAGTTCCGCTACTTGTCATAGAACCGGTGCCGGAAATAGTTAGATCGAGGCCAGCATCTACTAAGATAGATCCTGGGGCAGTATAGACCGCAGCGGCGGCTCCAGTAACCGAACCCGCAGCTGATAAAAAGAGAGATCCTCCAGTCGTGCTTACTTCAGCGCCTACAGCTCCGCCTAAGGTGATGTTATTTCCAGATATGAGGTGGATATTGCCGCTGCTTGTGATCTCGCATAAACCGTTGCCTTGAACGTTGATATTGCCTGCTGCATTGATCTGCGTTTCCACTGCACTTAAAATGGCAGTGGCGCCTGTAGATGTTGCTGAGGTCACTCCGACGTTAATATCTCCTGCGCCGGGACTGGTGGATGTTCCGATGAAGACGCTGCCGGCTGTACTATTGATCTCCGAAGTAAAGGCTCCATTCGTACCCTGGATGTTGATCGATCCATATGAGAATGGGGTCTGATTGATGAAAATATCTCCAACTGCAATGACGCTCGCATTTCCAATTTGGACCACTCCGCCGATCGAGTCGAAGTTGACATCCAGACGGTCATCGAAAATAAGGGAGAGATTGCCAGATGAAGAAATCTGAGATGTGCCTCCAGCTATGCCGCCAAGCACGATGATGCTGATTGGGTCGATCGAAACACTGAAGGCGGGACTCGAAACGCCAGCCTGGTTGTTGACGATTTGAGCGCCGCCTGAACCGGTGGTCGTGAGAATGAGATTTCTCCCCGTTGTCACTTTGATGCTGCTCCGGCAGGTTCCCGTTGACGACTGCGTTCCAATGACGGCAAAACCTCCGCCGTTAACTCCTGCTGAGGCCCCGGTCAGGGTGATATTGCCTCGATCGGCCTCTACGTTGATCGTATTGATCGTCGCGTTAGTTCCAGTAGAACCGCTGTCGTAATAGCCGATGACCGCTTTGCCGCCCACATTTCCTGCTGTGAGGATGATGTCCCGATCGCAGATGAGCTCAACGACAGGGGAGGCCAAGGTAAATCCCGCGCCTGAGGGAGGATCGAATCCGATGACTGCTGATGCTCCGGCTGCAGTTCCTGCAAGGAGTTCCGCCGCCCCAGCGTGGATGCTGATCCGCCCAGTGACTATATCAGCAACGTTGCCAAATTGATTGTCGTGGCCGATGATAGCTGAGGCGTTCGCCGCATTGTCCGGTTTTAATCTCAATAATCCGCCGATCCGGTCGAAAGTGATATCGCCATTCAGGTTGGAGACGGCCACATTGCCGACGTGTCCAATCTGTGAGAATGCGTTAACGCCTATTCCTGAAGCAGATCCTACGACGCCCAGAGTGACGTCTCCAAGAATCTGACCGAAATGGATATCTCCAACTGCATTCCCAGTAGAACCTAATCCGATCAGGGCAAAGGCGCCTGCCCCGGTCCCCCCAGTAACGATGACATTGCGAGCCTGGGAGACGGTAATATCATTTCTGGCTGAGAGAGATACCGACGGAGTCCCGATCTGAACGGTAGCCGTCGCCGCCGTCCCTCCCTGGAGAAGGATGTCTCCTCCCACGCCTAAGTTGATCGTCCCGACTCCGTTGGTCGATAGAAGAGTTGTGGATCCGATCCGGGTAGGCGTCGTCGCCGCAGAGGCGCCGACAAGCGAGAGAGTTCCTCCCGCCTCGATGTTCAATTGGTAGATTTGCAGATTATTGCTCATCGCCTGAGGGCCGATTTGACAGAACCCTGTAGTTGTTGCGCCGCCGTTCAAGGAGATATCCCCGACTACGTTCAGATTCAGGGTCAAGGAATCACTCGTACCTGCCATAGCGGGGCTTGCAAGATATACCGAATGATTCATTCCATCGCCCGCTTTCATTAGCAAGTTGCCGCCGACTTTCATCC
>JANPFC010000044.1:0-5883 GCA_031423235.1 Chlamydiota bacterium
CGCCCGGGCCATAAAGTCGGCTACTGCGAGAACGGTGTCTTTATTCGATCTCAGATGGGTTTGGATTTCTGTTTTTGGATCTAGCCGCATAATTAGATGTTCTGTTGCTATCAAATTGTCCATATTGGTGAGGCGAATGGTGAGCGTGGCTTCAACAACAGGAACGTCATCCCGTTTTTTGCGGGCCGTTTCCGAAAGGGTCACGATAACGGGATAGAGAAAAGTGTCCGGTTCTTCCAGCTCATCATCCTCTTCCTCTAGTGAAGCGCGGTCAAATGCCTCTTGAGCGACGATTCCTCTAATCCCTTCTGCTGCGATAGAAAACATAGCGATTTTCGCAACAGCCAACACATCTTCTGTGTGGGACTGTCGATAAATGGACATTTGCGCGGGCCTTTCTTTCTTGAGGGCCACAAGGGTGGGGATCAGCCTTTTCATCGTAGGAAAGAAGACTTGGACCACAGATTCGACCATGAGGTTATCGAGCAGATCCCGTTTGTTCGTGGGGTTCCACATGGCGATAATAATCGGATCTGGTCCGTTGATTTTTAGACTCACGGCAAAGAAGTATACTCTTTATTTGAACCAAAAGTCCATTGTCTCTTTTTCTTAACTTGATCTCGCAAAGAGAATCTGGCAACCTGTTCATTTGGGAACAATTCACTATTCGTTGTTTTGGAGGTTTAAATGCTGCAAGCAGAGTTCACAGAGAGTCAAATCAAAATCCTCGAGCATTTTGTCACTAGCACAACCAATAACATCTTCGTCCTCCGCAATCTTCCAGAGGTGATTAAGGGGGCTCTGTTTTCCCGCTATTCCCGCTCAACGCTTGGCCTCCGCTCGCTTCTCTTAAAGGAATTTATTCTCAATGAAGATACCGCTTTTTCCTCAATCGTAGGGAAGTTCGATGCAGACAATACCAATCAGATGATGGCGATCCAGAAAGCCCAAAACTTCTACGACCGGATCCTCGACGGCTATGGCGACGATTCGATTGGCGAGCTCGGCGGAGCCCATCTTGCAATCGAAAACGTCTCTATGATTGCCGCTAAGGTGATTGAAGACAGCCGAATCGGCGGCTCGCCGCTCGAAAAATCGACCCGCTACATCTATTTCGATCAAAAAGTGGACGGACACTATCTCTTCTATCAAGAGCCGGTCCTCATGACCTCCGCCTACAAAGAGCTCTATCTCGAAACCTGCAACAGCCTTTTCGACACCTATTCAAAGCTCATACCGCCCCTCACAGCGCTGATAGAGCAAAGCTTCCCCAAAGATCCAACAATTTCCAAATCGGCCTATACTGCAGCCCTTCGCGCGAAAGTGCTCGACTGCCTCCGCGGCCTCCTCCCAGCCAGCGCCATGACAAACATGGGTGTCTACGGCAACGGCCGATTCTTTGAAACGCTCCTCCAAAAACTCAATTCCCACAATCTTGCTGAAATGCAAGAGATCGGTAAAAAGTCCTATCAAGAACTTGCGAAAGTGGTCCCTTCCTTCATCCGCCGTTCGGATCCAGCCCATCGCCACTATCAGGGCTATGCGCAGTTCATGGAAACAGTTCAAAGCGACCTCCATCAATTTGCCGAAATGCACGTGAAAGAGATCGCCCCCATGCCGAAAGCGGGCGTTCGCCTCATCTACCATGATAAAGACGCTCCAGCAAAAGTGGGCGGCGCCCTTCTTTTCGGCTCCAGCAACGCCGGCCTCCACGAACTCCAAGAGTACTGCCGCCATCTTCCCGATGAGGAGCTAAACCGCCTCCTTGAAATCTCTAGCTCTTCCCGCGAAAACCGGCGCCACAAATCGCCCCGCGCCCTCGAGCACGCCACATTCACCTTCGAAATCCTTTCAGACTTCGGCGTCTACCGCGATCTTCACCGCCACCGGATGCTCACGCAAGAGCGTCAGCTCCTATCCTGCGAATTTGGCTACTACACTCCTCCCGAAATCGTCGGCACCGATATGGAGGCCGAGTACACTGCAGCAATGGAAAAGGCCAAACTTGCCTACGACACGATCTCTTCCGAGCTCCCTGAAGAGGCTCAATACATAGTCCCGATGGCCTTCAACGTCCATTGGTATTTCCACGTCAATCTTCGTGCTCTCCAGTGGCTATGCGAACTCCGTTCTCAAGCCGCCGGCCACCCAACATACCGGCTCATCGCCCAAGAGATGGCCCGCCAAGTGAGCCTCTCAACTCCTGCATTTGAACGGTTCTTCAAGTTTGTGGACTACGATGGATACGAGCTCGGCCGGCTAGGCGCTGAAATCCGCCAGGAAGAAAAGCTCAAAGCACGTACCTAATTGACTGTAAAAGAGCTCCTCTTCTAATATCTCCGCTCCAATAAATCCGGAGATTCACATGGCAGCTGTCGCTTTATCGAGTAGATTTGAAGTTCAACCCAATTCCGTTCAGTTTGGAAAATTTCAAGTGCCCGTCGGAAATGTACTATCCGCGCAGATCGATTCAGAAAGAAGCGAGGTGATGCTTTATTGCGAGCGCGCAATGGGCCATGCTGAGAATTGCGCCATCGCATTTAAACTCCAAACCGACGAAAGGGTTAAGCAATTTATCACGGGTCTGTTGGAAAAGACACAAGCCTATCTGTTTCCTTTCGTCCGAGTAAATGCCGAAGTTGTCGGCACAAAGAATGTAGCATTTGTCCGCGCTGAATTCGTCCTTAATTCCGCTGAAGACGCTCAAAATTTTGAGCGTTATATTGCGCCCGTCTACTTCAAAGATAGCTGGGTGAGCTTTTCAGGCCGTGCCATTACGATCAGAACAAATGAAGGGACAGAAGCAGATGTCATCCAGCGGACAAAGCAGGCGTTTACAGCACTAAACATCCACACAGACAACACTCTCAATAACGCTCTATCCAAACTAGAGCCCCGCTCGCCCTTCTACATGGCTCCTATCCCTACAAAAATCCCAGATACAGATAATTGTTCGCGTCCGCCCTATTATATAGTGACCCCCGAGAAGATTCTCAAAGAAGTGGAACATGTCTCTCCGGGTGCACTGGCAACCTACACAATGGAGCCCCATTTAGTTTGACGGAATAGCAGATTCTGCCCGCGTCATCAGGACGTATGCTACGCCGCTAAGACAGATGGCGGAGCCGAGTAATATGACGGCGCCTGGGCCAAAATAGTTGCAAAGTATGCCCCCTAGCGCAGGGGCTATTGAGCCCCGAAGTCCCACCATGAGGATATTGACCCTTGAATACTGGGAACTATCTTCGCTCCCAGCAAAAAGCGGTCCAGATAAATTCCATAATAGATGGCTTCCCGCCTGGGCTAATCCGTATAGAAGAAATGCAATATAGAAAAATAACAGATTGACTCCAGCTAGATACAAACAGCAAAGGTACATAGAAAAACCAACGAGGACATTTCTTAAGAGCGGTTCTGTCTTCTGCTTAGAGATCATCTGCCTCCAGAAGTAGGAGGAAATCGTAACTCCCACACCCATCAGAACGGATCTGCCTAATGTTATTTCTGAATGCGTCAGGCGCAAGAGATCAACGCAGAAAACCGACAAACTCGGCGAGGCCAGCATCAAACCGGTTCCTCCCAGCATAAATCCGAATTGAAAGCGGAGGAAATCGGGTTTTAATTTCAGAAGAGCAAACGCCTCTTTCCAGGGGGTGATAATCTTGTCTGAAAATTTTTGCCTCACAACAGGGCTTATCTTCAAATTTGCGGGAAGCGGAACTTGCATTTGTGCAAAGACGCTGCTTAAGCCAATGAGGGCGGCGATTCCAAAGAGCACCTGCCAGGGGAATACATTTTTACTTAGAAGCCCTGTGATCATAAAGCCCAGCAAGATACTCTCTAGAAAACTCAAGACAAAGCACAAATTATAAATCCGTTCTCTCGGGTCTTTTTGAAGATTCACTTTTAATAGTTCGATCAGGGCAGGATTTCCCGATCTATTGAGGAGTTCATACACCCCGCAGCAAAAAATAATGTACCAAGCATCATTGATCCATGGGACAAACAGAAAGGGGAGCCGAGCAAGGAGCCATGCACCGATTAAATTTGATCGGAGAAGGTGTCTTTGCCGAGTTAGGTTGGCGCTCCAGTAGAATGAAAAGATGGATAACACGGGCCGCAAAGAGGCTAGGATTGAAAGTTGAACTAAAGAAGCCCCTAAATCTTTTCTGATGATAAACGGCAGAATCGCATATAAAACAACGAATGGTTCGTTGGAAAGACTCATCCAGATGAGAGCATTTTTTGTCTTTTCGCAACTACCCTGTTTGTTCATGATTCTTGAATCCTCAAGATTTTGAATCTCCGATAAGGATACAAAATATGGACGGGAAAGGAAATACCTAACTCCTGCCAAAAATCAGATTGCAGGATATTGCCGGATTATTGCAGGATTGGTGGTGTAAAGGAAAAAATATGCTTGAGGAACTGCTCCGTCAGCCAGAATCTAAGATCTTGGAATTCAAGAGAGACGTTTCTTCGCTTGAGCCCATATTGAAGACGATCGTCGCTTTTGCAAATACGGCAGGAGGAACGGTGATCATTGGCAGGTCTGCTGAAGGTTCCTTAGTTGGCGTCAATGATGTTTTCAAGGCCGAGGAGGCGCTGGCTAATTCTATTGCCGATTCCATACGGCCAAGCCTTTTGCCTGAAATAGAAATCGCTACCGTGGGCAATAAGGATCTTCTTGTCATTCGGGTCTCTCATTGGAAGGGGCCATTCTATCTGAAAAAGGAAGGGATGCCGAACGGAGTTTATATCCGTCTAGGGTCGACCAGCCGTCCAGCAGGTCCCGAAATTTTGGCAGAATTGAACCGATCTGTTTTAACTCTCTCGTACGACCAAGAGGCCCTTCCCGATCTCCCGGTGGATGCATTGGATCTGAACATCGCGCATCGGTTCTTTCATTCGATTAGAAAGGAGATCAATGAGGAAAAGCTCCGCTCATTGGGCATTTTAACACCTGCTGCCAACAGATGGGTCCCTTCGATCGGGGGATTGATTCTTTTTGGCAAAAAGGAGCTGCAGAAACGGTTTATTCCCGATGTAGAGGTTCGCTGCGCACGGTTTCTAGGCGAAACAAAAACTCATATTTTGGATCAACAGGATGTGGAAGGGACGATTTTAGATGCAGTCACAGATGTTCCTAAATTCATCGCCCGCAATACCCGTCTGCCCGCTGCATTTCTCTCGATGCAAAGAAAGGACATTCCTGAATATCCTCCCATTGCAGTTCGGGAAGCTTTGATCAATGCCCTTGTCCATGCAGACTATTCGCTTAGGGGATCCCATATTCAAGTGGCCATCTTTGCCAACCGATTGGAAATACAGAGTCCGGGGATGTTTCCTTTTGGATTTACCTTGGAAGATCTGAAGGCAGGAGTAAGCCGAATCCGAAATCGGGTGATTGTGCAAGTGTTTCACGCTTTGCAGTTAGTTGAGAAATGGGGAAGCGGTTACAAAAGAATTACGGATGCTTGTAAAGAAGGGGGATATCCCGACCCTAAATGGGAAGAATTGGGGACTACGATCCGGGTTACCTTCTATCCTCATCCAGCTTCCGTGATTCCGGAGCCCAGACAGTTTCTACTCGCCGAGGAGCCCTCCCTCACTCTTCGCGAGGAGGCCATTTTGGCCCTTTTCCACGAAGCTAAGATATTGCCATTCCGCCAGATTCATCAAAAGCTCACTCCAATCCTCTCTGAGCGGATGCTTCGCTATGAGCTAGCCTCCATGAAGAAGAAAGGGCTCCTTGCTTCTCTAGGAAAAGGGCGAGCTTTGGTTTGGCAAAAACCTTAAATTGTTATACCCGGCGTGATTCAAGAATTGGCCGATGGGCGGGATTGAAAGCTGCCGAAAATCGATAAAAAAAAAGGGGGCGTT
>JANPFC010000045.1:0-7568 GCA_031423235.1 Chlamydiota bacterium
GTGAACTAAAGTGTTACCTATGTTGGCGAACTGGACCTTGATATTTTCTCTGTGACCCCTGCGTTCTCTGCGCCTCCGCGGTAAATTTCTTCAAGTCAAGGTGTTTTTCATGCAATCGCCCTGCGGAAGAGTCTTAGTACAAAAGTTCCTCTGTGGGCGTAGTCAAGAATAGAATTTCGAAATAGGATGATCAATTTCGGTTTGCTAAACAACAAATGGGCTTTCGAAGCGAGAATGTAAACATCATGAACGAGAATGCTGCCCCCTACAGTTAGGGCTGTGATTCCCAGTGGGACAATTGGAATCGAGAGTATAGCAATAATGAGGAGGGTGATGAGGAGTGTTTTTGTAATAGTCGTTACATCTTCAGACTCGGAGATATATTTGATTCTCGTGGCGCGAAAATCGGCACTTGCTTCAAGTTCTTCGACAGTTTGAAATCTAGCGAACCTAACCAATGCAGGCAATACCATAAAGCTCTCCTATTTTGGGGGAGCATGATAGCAATTGAGATATTGCCTTGAAATAAAAATTACATTTGGATGACGCGGCGGGGATTTTGATGGACGCGTGTGATCCCCTCAAAGCACAGACCATTCGTACCAAGAGCCGTGTAATTCTCCTCGGTGGTCGTTGCATGGGCGAGATTATTCACATATTCCCCCACATGGCGCCCGAGCGTTACATCAGGGTCCGATGCGTTGAATAGCGAAATGATTTTATCTGGGAATGCAGCTTTGAGATTGTGGCTTAGGTGAACTACATCAGTTCTGCGGCCAAAGAGATTGACGATTTTCGCAAGGTTTGCAATTGCGGCGTCGTCGCCGGACCGTGCGGCGTTCGCGCGGTATTCATCGAGTATGATTTGGAATTCGTTTCCATTGTGGCCGTTGTAGGGGCCGCCTGTGCGCGTTGTCTGATGGCCGGGATTCACGAAGATTTTTTCTAGGGCTGTTCCCGCTTCGATCACCGCGTCAAGGAAGGCTCTCCAATAGAGATTTGGATCTCCGCCCCATACGCCCATGCCAACGGCCGGGAATACGACATGGCCGCTTTCTGCCGAGTGGAGGGCCACTTGGAATGCTTGGGTCATAATGGTTTTATTGGCAGGAGATGGAGTGGCATGAATGCCCCGTATTCCGCAGGCGTTGATGAGGCGGATTGCGTCCTGTTCGCCCGGATTCCTTTCGCGGATCTTTCCATTGCCGTCGAGGAAAATGCGGAAATCTTCGGTTTTGACTGCAAGAGCGCCGAGTTGGTAGAGAGTGAAATCTAAGAGGCGGTTGCAATCGTCAAGAGTGGCAAATCCATAGTTGGCAAAATGGTTCCGAACGTCGGCAATAAGGGCTTGGCAGCGGGGAGTATTTAGTTCTGAAACTTTACGGGGGGCCCCATCATTCCCGGGAAGGATCACAACGCCATCTTGTTCCATCGCGGTCTTTAATGCCGTGTAGAAAGCTCTGGGGAGGAGCGGCGCTGTGTAGATCTTTTGACTCTCTAAGGTCGATTGGATTTCTTCATAGGAAAGTCGGCAGGTAGCAGGGCCGTAAAGTGCAGCGAGATCTGGGATGTTGACTCGTCCGCCTGTTGCGCGTGAATAAACTTGGCCTGGGGTGCCCCTTGCAGTGACTGCGACGACTGCATTCGGATCTTGTGCATCGATCTGGTCTCGGATTTCGCCATGGGGAGCTCGGAATGCAAACAGCTCACCTGAACCGGGCTGCGTTGTTGAGTTGTCTCCAAGAAGAGCGTTGAAAAAGAGATTCGAGGGCCTGACTGTAGCTGAGGTTAGAGTGGTGCCTGCAAAGGGCGTTCCTTGCCCAATCGCGTAGCCTGCAAATTCGGGAGTTTGATCGAGTACTGCTTGAATGGCAGGGTCTAGGTTCTGGATGGGCTTGAGATTTGGCATCGGAAGCGTTCCTAAGCAGCGCAAAGCTATTTTGGCTGCCAGCATAATAGCGGGGATAATCAGGGTCGCATACGAAATTACTTTGAGGGCTGTAGCGAGAGCAGAGGTGGATAGGTCAAAATATCCTTCGATAAAGTTTTGCGCTCTGTCTGTAACCGATTGCGGGTTAGCAACGTATTGCGGCTCAAAAAAAACTACCGATGACATGATAACCCTCAATTTATTGCGGGATATTATAAGGGTTTTATTAATAAATAGCGACTACTTTTGCGTGGAGGTTTCTACAGCATGCCATAGATTATTCATAAACTTTCTCTGCTTTTTGGTGAGGTGGTTGAGAGCAAGAATGCAGTCGCTATTTTTGTAAAAGGCCGCTTTCGTCCAGTTGGCAGATCCTGTGACGAGCGTCCTTTCATCGATGTAGATGAACTTGTGGTGGAGGAGCTGCACTCCTTGGCTTAGACGGACGGGGACGCCCGCTTTGTTAAGGCTGTCGATGGCCTTGGCGCTGGCTCCGAGTCCTGAATGCATGTCGACGACCACTGATACAGAGACGCCCCGATTATGCGCGTAAATCACTTCATCGATGAGGCCGGGATGGGTGAATGTGAAGAGGGCGATCCGGATAGAGCGGGTTGCGCTTCGGATTTTCTTTCTGAGCTCTGTGAGGGCGTGGCCGCGAGGGTCGGGGAGTAGCCAGATTTCCACTTCTTGCCCTCCAACCATAGAACGGATGTAGCCGGGAGAATAAGGTTCGTGCTCTTCGAGAAATTTCGCGATATTGCGGCTCACAAGGCCGACTACCAAATTGTCGTGCATCCGGAGCGAGGCGGATGTCATATTCGCAGAGCCGATGAACACCATCTCTTTATCGAGAATGAGTATTTTTTGGTGCATGAGGCCGGCGTTTTTAATTGGGTGGAGCTCGCTTCCTCGGAGGTGTTTGTGGATCTTGGCCGATCCGCCGGTGTCGTAATAGATGGTTGTCGGAACATTCTCTTTGATCTTTTGCGAAAGGGCGCTTAAGACAGAGCGGTCGCTAAGTCCAAACATAACGAGATGGATCGATGTACTTGCTTGGCGGATGGCGCTGAGGAATGTGGAACGTAGGTCTTGCTGGCATTGATTGGAATAGAGTTTGGGCGGCTCAAACGGCTTCGGAAGGTGCGGGACAACCGATTCATAGACAAACCATGCACAAAACAAAAGGACAGCAAGCAAGATCCAAGGAAAGCGGGCTTTCTTTGGCGGCGGAGGGGGAGGGCGGAATGGAGGTTTTCTGACCAGCTGAATCAAACTAGATACAGTTCCTCATATTTTTGTATGGCAGAGCAAGCTTGCGCCCAAGTTTCGGTTCTGTTTGGATGGAGCTCTACTCTGACTCTCCGGTTTTCAAGTTCACAGGTTAGAAATGAGACGATTTGACGCGAATAGTCTTTGAGTTCCTGCAGCTGCCTCCAGCGGAAACCGGGAGCGATTTGCAGCATTGCATTTCTAATGAGTGGGAATTTTCGAGATTCATCTTCTACATAATAGGAATTTTGAGTGGAAAACGTGACGGTCCGATTTAGTTTATCTTGATCGCTTTTCGGAGATAGAGTGGGTTCTTGGAGCACGGGAAGGGGAGCAGTCCGAATCGTGAGAGGCGAATTTGGCTCCAGTCTAGGCCTTTTTTGACCGCCTGAGATCCCAACTGGCTGGTCCGATCCTGTCAGCACTTTTTGCGCCGCCTTCTTTTTATGAGGCATCGATGAAGAACGGAACATCTTTGGGAATTCGGAGGTGCGGTTTAGTAGATCGACCTTTTTGATTGCCCTATTCTTTAGAGGCTCTACTGGAGCTGTGGTGTTGAGATCCCGCTTGCGGCCTCTTCGCTGTCTTTCGATGGCATCAAGTGCAAAGCTTTTTGCCGGTTCTTCGGGTTGCGGTTTCACTTGTCTGCCGCCTAGCGCTCCGCTTGGACTTTTAGTCCTGGATGGGGGTGTTGGAAAAGGACTTCCTTCTCCTGTTCTTCCTGACATTTTTCGGAAATCCATAGATTTATCCTCGGTTTGGGAGCGTTGGATCCTAACATAATGCAAAAATTTTAATGGACATAAAAATATTTTGGACTAGAATCGTCACCTTAAAAAAATGGGAGTTGGAATATGGATAAAACGGGATCGATACATACAAGCACTCGCAAAAATCCGGTCGATTCTAACTCATTCGGCCCAGATCAGGCGCCTCTGACTCCAAGAAGAAATGGGTTTAACCCTCTGGACCGGTACAATGTGGCTGCAGCGCCAGCAAAACCTGCCGGCCGAACTGTCGGGACTTTAGATCGAAAAACGTCCGAAGCATTTCGAGAGGGTTTGGCAAATTTGGAGCGGCGCTCCTCTCTGCCGATTGGATCGGCTCGTCCCCCTTATCCACAGGCGTACTCTTATTTGGCGGATATGTCTGCTCTCGCTGCAGTATCCTCGACTTTAGCGGAAAGAGGCAGGCAGGTGTTGACGCCCACACTATCTCCGCGAGATGGGGCTACTTCTCCTAGTCAGACCGATTCGCTTGATTCGCCGCCTCTTGAAATATTGACTGTTTCTCCAGAGCCCCCCACTGATCATTTGAGCACGAGAGGGGCTCCGCCTGTTCCAAAATTGATGTTGAGCGAACTGGTCATCGATTCTGAAGATGCTCAGTACTTTAATCGGGGGGAGCCGATTACGCTCAATGACCTGAATGAATTCTATGCGCTGTATATTCCGATTGATTACGCAGATCTAGACCCAGCCGTGGAAGAGAATCATGGGATGCAGGTTTTTAGGTTGAGCCCTGATCAGATTGCGTCGATGCCAACTTCTTTTGAAGCGGAAAGCATCACATTTGGCAGATGCGCAGTCAACGACCCGACTCTCGAATCGATCTGTATTCGGAATCGGAATTTAAGGAGAGCGATCCTATTCAACTGTTTAAAGCTTCAAGATCTTTCATTTTTAATGCAGTATCCAAAACTACAGGAGATTTGCCTTTCCTGGTGTACAGAGCTTTCCCCAAACTCTTTTGCGGATATGCCCGAGGGGATATGGCCCGATTTGACCACTTTGCAGCTGGCTAACACGCCCATCATAGACGAGACTCTCAATGGCATGAGCGTCCTTCCTGAACTGAGTTCTATTGATCTGTCTCATTGCAGGGAAATCAGCGACAATGGGTTCTTAAGACTGATGAGGCACCCCAAGTTAAAACAGATCAAGATCGAAGGGGCGAATGTATCGGATGAAGCGATTATAACATTGAGAGAGTTTAGGCCAGATATTCAGATTATTGGAACGGCTAAAACCGGCTTGGAATATTACTTAACGGTAAGTCCTGCTGAAGTACCAGAAGAGATCACTTTTGAATCGGCGGAGTATTATCCGTTCTTGAGAAGGGCTATGTTCGAGGTTTATGGGATTGATAGCTGGACAAAGCTATCGGAGCTTGCTGAATTTGCAAAAGGGATCGAAGGGTTTTTCGAGCAGGAGCTTGGGGCAAGAGGCCTCCGGCCGCCTCTAGCTCTCAACACGCCTCAAGGGTGGTTCCAGGCAGAGCGGATGCTGCAAGAGCATGACGGGCCAAATCTTTCGAAAATCATGGATGTACTTGTCCCGCAGCTTCAAAAGGAAGACTATTTTAAGAAACCGGCGACCGTCGAAGATTCCAAAAAGCGTTTAAGGGGGAAAACCCCGTTTGTTCAGGTGGATTGTTTTATGGCTCTTTGGGAAATGACCTACTACCCGAGAATGCTCAACAAGATTACGAGATTGGATTTGTCTGGAATCGGATTGACTGAGGTTCCGTTAAGCTTTGCGAGACTTTACTTTAGCCAGTTGAAAGAGCTCTCAATAGCTAGGAATCCTCTTGTGAGATTGCCCAGGGACGTCTTAGAAGTGTTCCCAGGAAGGAAAGTGCAGAATTTTTTCAGCAAATACCCATCTCTGGAAAGACTGGATTGTTCTGAGTGCCATCTCGTTTCTCTAGAGGGAGTATTTTCTTTCCTTTCTCCAGCAAATGGGGATGATGAACCTGAGCGGGTTTCTATATTGCCGAACCTTCAAGTGGCTGATTTCAGCGGCAATGAGATCGCGTTTTTGCCCGACGTATTTGGTATTTCTCCAGACCGAATAGCTGAAAGATTGGTCATTAATTTACAACAGAATCGGATCACTCAGGTTCAGCAAAATGCGGCGGATGATCTCGAGTCGTCATCTCCGGTCAAATTCGTGATCGATTTAAGGAATAATGTCATCACGACGAGCCATGTGCCGAAGCCTCTTCCAATGAACTTGAGCCTCCTTATGGGAACCCACTCTGCTCATCTACTGAATGGGGTTCTTCAAACAAAGCCTTTTAGGAGAAGCTCAGCTGCGATCTCGCCGAGGGCAACAACTGATGCGTACGATGAAAGTAAGGGGTAAGGGACAGTCCCTCATTTTTTTATCACCGGGTTATTAAGTGATGGACTCGATCGAGCCCTCCTTCTACAAGCTCAAATGCAGCATAAAGGGGGATGGAAACGATTTTTTCAAATTGGCTCCGTTCAGCCAGAGAAATTTTGATGCCATATGGACTTTTGGGATGCGATTGGAGAAAGGAATGAAGACTTTTTAGGGTAGATCCTATTCCTGCCTTTACTTCTACAGGTATGACTTCTCCTTTAAGCACCGAGAGATAGTCGATTTCAGCTTCGCTTCCCCTGGCTTCTCTATGCCAATAATAGAGGTGATTGCGCATATTCGGGGAAGAATAGGCCATCATCTCTTGGCCGATAAAATTTTCAACGAGCTTCCCTTGATTGATGAATTGGGATTCTGGATTTAAAAACCATCCTTTCAAATCCAAACCTAAAAGCTGCTGAGTGATTGCAACATCAAAAAGAATCACTTTATATTTTTCCAAATCTGCTTGAGCCCCTATGGGGATTCCTTGTCCAGAAGAGTGGTAAACCATATGGACTATATGGGCCTTTTCCATCAACTCAAGGCAGGGCGCTAGCTCTCTTTTTCGATATTCTCCGATCCCTTGAAATTTGAACTTTTCTCCTAGTTGCAGAGGAATATGCTGCAAAAGTAAGTTGAGATATTTGAGCTGGGTTTTTTTAGCGTATTTTTCGAAATCCTGCCGATAGGTAGTTACAATCGTACTCAATTTGTCTTTGATTTCAAGCGGCCGCTCATTTGCAACCCAATTTGAGATAACTTCAGGAAGGCCTCCAATAGTAAAATATTCGGAGAGAAGTTGAACCACTTTATCGTGCAGCGCACCTACAAGAGGGGCTTTTTCACAAATTGCCTGCAACATGAGTGAATTGCCTCTTGCTACTAAGAATTCGGCAAAGCTCATAGGGAATACAGTCAATGTTTGTACGCGGCCAACTGGGATCCCCACTTCTTCGATAGCAAATTCAAGTAGGGATCCAGCCCCAATGATATGCAGCTGCGGTATTTCCTCATAAAAGTAGCGCAGCGCGGTGATTGCTTGCGGGCAAGCCTGGATCTCGTCGATAAAAAGAAGGGTTTCTCCAGGCCGAATCTCTTTCCCGCGGTCTACCGAAAGTTCTCTGAGGATCCTTGCGGGATCTAGATTCTTGTTAAAAACCGAATGGAGCTCGCCTCTTCTTTCTAGATTGAGCTCGTGA
>JANPFC010000046.1:0-36488 GCA_031423235.1 Chlamydiota bacterium
CGCAGATTCTTTTGTCTCGTTCTCGTTTGTGTTGCGCTATGAGCTGAGCCCGCTCAGCATCGCTTAAGAAAATCATGCTCAATATTTTGCATGTCAAGCCAAATTTTTATCAAACCGATTCTTGAATCACGAACGGTATAACAAATTCTTGTTCACTTAAATTTTTCATTCGGCAAGAATGTTCCCACAATTTACTAGGGAGCATACTTATGGTAATCACGAATCAACCCAATCCACTCTACGACACTTTCATAGAGCCTTTTCATCAAGGAATCGACAACATCAGAGCGGGTTTTGAGGGAAAGCGGGTAGAACAAATCTTTCAACATGCGGTAGGAGATCTCAGAGCGCCAAGAGAAACCGACCTGACGCTTCTAGATAGGATCGGGGCAGTTGTTGTTGGCATCATGCTGCTCATCCCGCTCATCAATGCTGTGGTCTTTGCAATTTTACGAGCGATAGAAAGCCCTTTGGTCTTTCAAAGAGATGCTGCCCCAGACCCCGGCAACCCAAATCCATATGTTCCCTATGTTCCTGGAGGCAGAAGGCCAGCGCCGGTAGGGATGGGAGAACTTTACCTTCAAAGAAGAAGCGAAGGACTTTGCCTTGCCCCTGAAATGCCAGTCGCGCAAGAAGCTGCCGCAGCACCAGAAGAATATATTCGAAGAAAGGAGCAAGCGATAGCGGCCCTTCCTAACTATCCAGCAAATGGGCACCGCAACCTCGTCTGCAGAAATGAAGTGCTCCAATACAATTTAGACGATGTTTTGCACAGATTCAGTCCTGATCATAACCCAGAGCGATTGGCTGAACTCTACGATTTCGCTCAAGTTGAAGAGCAAAAAAGATTTGGATTGAATGCGAATTTCAACAGATATAACGGGGCACACATCAACGAACGGGAAAGAGAGGCTAAAAATCTTCTAAGCCGACTGTTTGACTTTTTCAACAGAAATCGAGGGCTATTTGCAGCTGGAAGCGAACAGGAAGGTCTCTTTAAAGCACAAATTCGGGACACCTTTGACAGAATTAGTGACGCCAACAACAACTGCGTAGACCAAGTTTTATCTCAGCTAGAATCGATTGTTTGCGATGTGATCGCCGACTTTGAATCTATTCGGGGCCAAGGAGCACAAACCATGCTGGATCGATTAAGCAATCGAACAGCTTTCACCCTATTTAAATATAGAGCCAATCTCATTCGAAACATTTGCGTAGCCGAATACCCAGCCGAGCATCATATGGCGGATATGGAACGGTTGGTCAAACAGCGCTTAGCTGGCATGATGGGGATGCAGGGCGGAGTTTTAAACGTGGGCGCCCAATACGGCGGCTTCATTCATGATGTGGAAGTGAAGATTGAAAATATCGTGCATATCTTCATGTTTGGAGAAGCATCTGCAGCAAGGCTCGCTCAAGATGCTGCAGCAGGCGGAGCTAATGCGGCTCGAAGACGCCTAGAGTCCAAATACGAACCAGAGGCCTATCTGATCGACGCCCTAAGAACCTATCACGGCGCAGAGAGGACTTTACGAAACGACCTACTCATTTGGGTAAGACAACACTTTGATCTTGCAACCGATATTCCGGCGACAACCAATTTTGTGAGAGCTCTGTCAGCAGAGCCCGATGAGCTCGATGTGGAGAACGGGGGGAATTTGACCCACCAAGGTTTACTCTATTTGCTAGAGCAGACACGGATTCTACAAAACCACGCGCCTGCTGCCGCTGTATAGAGAGGCCTTATGAAAATCACAAGTCCTGCATTTAAAGAGGGGGGGATTATCCCCTCTCTCTATACCTGCGAAGGGAAAAACATCAATCCCGCCCTCGAGTTTGCAAACATTCCCCCTGAGGCCAAGAGTCTTGTCTTGATTAATGACGACCCAGACGTCCCAAAAACTCTCCGCCCAGATGGGATGTATGACCACTGGGTCATTTTCAACATCCCTCCAAGTACTCACAAAATTGCCGAACACTCGACCCCTCCTGGTATTCAGGGGAAAAGCACAAACGGCAAAAATCAGTACGTAGGCCCCTGTCCACCCGACCGGGAACACCGCTACTTTTTCAAGCTCTACGCCCTCGACAAACTCCTCGATTTGCCGCCTGGCGCCACGAAAAAGGAAGTTGAATCGGCCATGCATGGACACATCGTTGCCCAGTGCCAGCTCATGGGCCGGTACGAGAAAGGGAAAGGTTATTAGAAAAGGAAAAAAGCTTTTCTGATATATTGAGGTCAAATGGAAAGCTACCTGACGCCCCAGCACTACGACCTCGTCACGCCAGACGGTTACATAACCGAATTGCGCCGCATCGATGAAAAAAGGTATCTTGCGACCGTCAGGATTGAGCAGATTTCCCCAGCCTTCGTCGGCTATGAAATCGACCAAAAGCTCATCACTTTCAACCTCAAAAGCACCCTGGCCCAATTGGGCCTCAATGGGATCTGCCGCGAATTCCATTTTGACCGGAAGCACCATTTGGCCGAGGTCAAAGTTGAGCTCGTCGGCATAGGCCATCTCGCTATTGCGATGCTTAAGCTTCTCGAGATCGGAGCCTTTATCGGCAAACTCTTTGCCGCCGATGACCGGCGCCGCGTCCGCGACCCCGACTATCTCATGCGGATGTTCGGCAGATCAGACCGAAAGGGGCGCCCCCTCCTATCTCTCGGAGGCCTCGAAGGGAGCGGAGCCCTCATTTTAGAAAAAATCGAAGGACGCACCGTCGCCTTTATCTCTCTCCTCGACGGCGTCTTAGTCTATGAGACCCCAATATATGGTTTTCTCCCAACCCTTGCCAAAGCCCTCTGCAAAAATATCTCCCAAACCCGCCAGCTTCTCCACCTCCACCAGCATTGGGAAAAAGGGGTCCCCCGCATCATCAACCCGAATGAGATCCTCCTCGTCCGCACCGCGCCCCTCCACATCCGAACTGTTTACGCCCACGTAGTCGACCACCTTCTCCCGCAAGGGATGCACCACACCACAGCCGACTTCCTTCAACCCGATACGACCGCCTCAGGAGACATTTACGAACTCTACGGCTCCAGCAATCAGATCATCGACGACATCCCCCTTGAGTTCTTCACTCTCGAGCCCCATCGCGAACACGTCTTTTTTGCCGATCGAGATCAGCTCATCGCCTCCCTTGAAGATCCAAAAAGCCTCTTTGAGGCCTTTGCTACAGCCCCCGAACCGAAAAACCTCCTCGCATCGGTCTTTGTAGTCAAAGGAACTCAAATGAAGAACCTACAACCCAAAGACTGGATTGTAAGAGACACGACCAAGCACGAGTTTCCCGGACTCTCCCATCCTGCAAGGCAAGCTCAAATAGTCGAAAAATACATCGAGCACCAACCCTCATTCCCCTTCCTCAAAGCAATCGAAGATGGGCTCATCACCTCCCAAGGGATCCTCCTCACCCGCCATTTCCCCACTCCGCTCCTAAAACGGATGCTCCTCAACGACCAAGTACAGCGCTGTCTTAAGCGGATCTATTTCAAATACCCATCCTGTTCCCATGACGGCTTTTTCTCCCATGAAGATAGAGCGATGCTCGTCGATCTTGCCAAATTCGGCATCCCCGTCTTTTGGGTAGACGATAACTCAGGCAAAATCCTCCAATACGTCCTTAAGCCTGAGAAAGAATCGGGACTCTTTGTCCCCACTCCACTCGTGGAAACCTTCCGCAAAGCCACCTTCCTCGGCGTCTACGGCTCCAATCTCCAAGAAGGGACCTTTGAAAAAGAGCTCCGCGCCCTCCTTGAAGGGATTCTCGCCATGCGCGAAACAACCAACCATCCCCTTCTCTCCAAAGACACTCCCCTCGCCCTTCTCACAGGCGGCGGACCTGGAGCCATGGAAGTGGGCAACCGCGTCGCCAAATCGGTCGGCATCCTCTCCTGCGCCAACATCGTCGATTTCCGCTCCACCGACAAAACGGTCGTCAACGAGCAAAAGCAGAACCCCCACATCGACGCTAAGATGACCTACCGGCTTGACCGGCTCGTCGAGCGGCAAGCTGAATTCTATCTCGACATCCCGATCTTCCTTCCCGGCGGCATAGGTATGGACTTCGAATACACCCTTGAAGAAGTGCGCCGCAAAACAGGGAGCTGCCCCGCCAACCCCGTCCTCCTCTTCGGCGATCCCGAATACTGGCGCCGCAAAGTCACCTCCCGCTTCCAACTCAACCGCGAGACCGGCACCACCAAAGGCTCCGAGTGGGTCAGCAACTGCTTCTACTGCATCCAAACCGCGGAGCAAGGGCTCTGGGTCCTCCGCAATTTCTTTGAGAACAAACTCAAGATCGGCAAAGAAGGCCCCATCTACGATGAAGGCTTTTGCGAAGTGAACCAACGTTTATTGAAAATCTAGAAGCAAAAAGTTCCGCCTAAATTAAATTTGGCGCTGTGAGTGCTAAACTGCGTACGATGAAGTTGGTATCCCAAATCAGCTCTAAAAATGAGATAAGGGATCACCGTGTATCTCAATCCAGGCCCTGCGCTAAGTAGATAGGTTGGATTTATCTCGGTGGCAAGAGCATCTATGTTATATCCAAAACCATAATCGAGAAAACCTAAAAGGTAGAAACTATCCTTCAGGTTTCGGAAAATTGAGAAACTATGGAGTCTGAGTTCAAGGTTGGTGCAAACAGCATCATCAGCAAGGATTTCACGCTCGTCATAGCCGCGCACCGTATCAAATCCACCTAATCCAAATTGCTCGCTAGGCAAAAGGGGCGTCGTCGAAACTTGTCCCCGGACAAGCCAAGAAAGTTCGAAGCGGCGAGGGAAATGATAGACGCCGCCGAAAGCAGCTTTTTGATAGAAATAGACATTCCTAGCGCCAAAACGGAGTTGGTTATAGTTTGAATCGCTCTGGTTAGGAAGCCAGTGGATGGGAGAACAGTAGTTCTCGATTTGCAAGGTCATTCGCAGTTTTGGAAGATCGTATTCGAGTCGATAAGCAATCATCAATTGTGAAAGGTCCACTGTATTTACAATGAGAGGGACAATCGGAGTGGGATCGGCAAGAACAATGGGCAAAAGAGATGGAGAACTTGTAAAAAAGAGAGAGCTATTTTGGCTTTTGTAATCAAAGCCGATGTCCACTTCGTGAGTGAATTCGCTGTAGATAGGCTTGAATGGAATAAGGTACCGAAGACTTACTTGCGTATCTTTTCCTTCATTACGCAAACCGCGGACAAACGGTTTAAGTTGAGAATAACCTCCCCACATATTCAAAGTGTGTTTCCATGGTAAAAACACAGTGTAATTTGCTGTGTAGGCGTTGAACTGATTATAATCTTGGGCTGTAGTAACTTGAAGGGTGAAAATATCAGCAAAGAAAAGATCCGCAATATTAAATCCGCCATAAAATCTTGCATTTCCGGTGAAGTTATTGCCTGTATTATCTGCTCCGCCAAAAATTCTGACTCTGCGCCGATCTTGAGTAACGAAATCTAAATCAACCGCACCTTTTTCTTTCCCCGCTGAAAAAACCACTTCGGTTCTGTGGAAAGGATTTCGATTCAACCAAGAAACATCAGTGAGTACCTGCTCCCGATTAACCAAATCTCCGGAATGGACGCTGATATAGCGGGACAATGTTTTATCGGAAAAATGTGTATTGCCAGAAAACCGAATTGACTCAATTTTCCCCTCAGTCATCACAAAGGCAATAACCCCTTTCGAGACCTCTTGTTCAGGAACCTGAACAGAGACGAAAGGCTTCCTTTTTTCTCTATAAAAAGCAAGAAGCTCTTGTTTGATGTGCTGAATATTTTCTTCATTCAGATTTTTCTTTAGGTACGGCGTCAGTCGACTGATCAACTCATCATCATTTCCGGGCACTGCGGCATACTGTAAGTTAATACCAGCAACCTCTTGATCCAAATAGGTGAGCTCGGAAATATCCGATATGAGTGCAATCCCTTCAATTTTCGGTCCCTCCTCAGTCAAATCTGAGAATAGGAAAAATGGAAAAGTTAAGATGGAAAAAATGGTTCTAGTTTTCATTATTTTTTCTCTGTTTCCGGCAAGCTGACCAAGGGTGGGATGATTAAATTGAGCCCTTTATACGTTAAATCGGGCGCGTAATGGTCGTAGTCCAGATAACCGCCATAAACTGGGTGTCTCCAAAAGAACGGCGGTTCTGTGATGGATTGTTGGAATTGAAGAACTACTTCGACCGCCGACGCAACAGGAATAGTTGGCGGAGGGGGCGGAGCAAATCCCACTTTATAGTAAATATGGAAAGGTAAACCGCTTGCACTAATCACTGGATACCAACTTCCAAATGTTTCTACAGACGCGTCTCCGATGTTATAGGGAGAGCCATTGATTGTAGCGGGGAAAAAGTTGACATAGGGAGTCACTAAATAGAAATTGACAAAGCTCGCACTAGAAATGGTTCCAGTCGCAAAATTAATGATCCCAGCCCCCATGCCTGGAGGAGTGGCAAACAAATCGTCGGCAACGATAGTGATTCCGCCGAGCCCCAGCGACTGAATGGTAAACGGGCTCGATTCAAGTAATGATATTCCGGCCTGCATTAAAATATCGCCATTGAGAGACTGAACTAATGAACTATTTCCCAATGTAATGTTTTGCGATTGTGCATATATAGAAACCGTACCATTGCCAGCTGCTTGCACAGTTGCAGCTCCTAAAGCCGTTCCGATTGCTATGTTGGAGCCAGCTAGCATAGAAATATTCCCGCTTGCCGTTTGAACAAAACTTCCAACAGCCATAGTGATATCATTGGCCTGAGCCGTTACTGAAATTGCCCCGGCGCCTGTCGATCGGAAAAAAGCATTAGTTCCCAAAGCGGCACTGGTCGCTGCTAGCGCTGTAATGCTTCCACTCAGTGTTCTGGCAAAACTTGCGCTCCCGAGGCCAATCGTACCCGTTGACGCAGTAAGAGAAATCGCGCCGATGCCAGTTGCCTCTATGGTATTTGTTGCTCCCGCAATGATATTCGTCCCTGCCTGGAAGGTGATATTGCCATTCACTGTTTGGCCCACAGTGAGATTACCCATAATGATTGAGCCCGATCCTGCGAGAACAGAAAGAGCTCCATTGCCAGAGGATTGTAAAGTAGTCGAGGCTCCTGTAGCGACATTCACTCCCGCCTGCAGCCCAATATTGCCGTTGACTGTTTGAGCTGAGCTGCCGGCAGCCATGGAGATATTGTTCACCTGCGCAAAAACAGAGATTGCCCCGCCGCCAGTGGCAGTTAATGCAGATCCGATTCCGATGGATACGTCGCCGCTTGCGCTATTGGTTAACCCAGTTCCATTTAAGAGCTGAATGCTCAAATTACCTGTACCCACGTTAATGGTCTTTCCAGCAGCAAGAGTGACAACAGCAGAACCCGCATCACGAAATGCATCGACCACTCCGCTTGCTAACAAGTCGTTCGCAATCAGAGTCAAATTCCCGTTATTTGTCGAAACATTGTCATTGACGATGATGCTTCTACCTGCACGAATGGTAAAGCTAGCCGAGCCGCCGGCAACTGTCATTGGACTGTTGATTGTCGTATCGCTATTGGATTGAATCTGTACAGCGGTGCCTGCCCCTAACACATCTGTGATAAAGTTCGGATGGATCGTCATTGTCTGCGCTTGAGCTCTTAGAAAAGTCATCTGGTTCGGCTCAAAAATTCCGACGGGAACAAGCCCCGTTCCATCAGTTGGAAAACCTGCCCCAAAGGAATTATTGGTTGAATCATAGCTGATTTGATTCAATCCAGAGCCTGCAGCCGATCCTAAGATACTATTCACTTTTGTGATGCTTCCCGCAAGACCTGTTGTTCCGTTGATAATTGTAATAGCGCCCGAATCGAGGCCAACCCCATCCCAAAGAGGGCTTTTGACAGCTATAAAATTATTGCCTGGAAACGAGACTACGCCGCCCGATCCAACCTGATCATTTAGAGTGCTGCCAGTCACACTATTCAATGTGCTGACCGCATCACCGACAGATACTCCAGCTACAACGGGAATACCGGTCGTTCCATTCACGACCGTAATCGCTCCTCCATCCCCAACGACCCCATCCCATCCAGGACTGATCACTGCATAATTCCCATTCGTGAAAGCGGCCGCACTTGTACCTACGTCATCAGTGGCTAATGATCCATGCAAACTGTTCGCATTTGTGGCGGTTTGCCCAATCGCTCCTCCAGCTATTGGAATCCCCGTCGACCCGTTGATGAGAGTGGCTCTTCCGTCGCCCGATTCGGGACTCAACACCACAAAGTTTCCATTTGTCAAGGCAGTCACGCCGCCCGAACCGACGCGCTCGCCAGCGGTTGCTCCATAAAAACTGTTTGTTATTGTGACCACCTGTCCAACGGCTCCGCCCGCAACCGGTATGCCCTTCGAGGCGCCTGATCCGTTGACAAGAGTTACGGCGCCTGTGCTCAAAGTCAGGTTATCGATATCCCAATCTGGACTAATTATGACGTAGTTGCCATTCGAGAGAACGAGCCCCCCGCCTCCCCCTACAGCCCTATTCGTAGTGCTTCCGGTTATACTGTTGCCAGCAACGATGGACAGTGCCCCGTTGACTGTCCTTCCCGTATACCCGCCGCAATAGGTGACAGCCCCCAGATCCATATTCACCAGGTTGGTGCGAAAATGCGGGGTGAAGGCTACAAAATCCCCATTCGGCAGAGGAAGGACTCCCCCACTGCCAGCCATACTAGGGGTAAATCCTGCTCCAACACACACTATAGAGTTAATCCCTCCGGAATCGCCTCTGATTCTTCTCGGTTCTGGAAATACGCTCAGAATGGGAATCCCTGTTGTTCCGCTGCAAACGCAAATCGTCCCAGTATTAGCTCCAGCTGTATTTGCCTGATGGGGAGTGCAAACGACAAAATTGCCATCAACAGCGTGATTGGAACCAATCAGGGCAAAAACACCCGCCTCGCCGCATAAGGATCCTGGATCGTACGGATAGGTGGCGTTATTGATCGAAACAGCTCCTACAGGAAGTCCTGTCGCTCCGTTTCCCCAAATGACCGCTCCAGAATTAACAGTTCCAAATCCAGGTGCCGTATTATTCCACAAACTGGCTACGAAGACATAATTCCCATTAGAAAGGGCTGTAGCTCCCGGCACCGCAGCCTGAGTAGAAGACCCCACTCGGTCGTTCAGCGTCGAACCACGGATACTATTGGTCGAACTGACAGCTTCGCCTGCAGACACACCTTGCAGGGGGATTCCCGTGGTTCCGCTTACAGCAGTTCCCGCTCCGACATCCACCACTACGCCGAAATCCCAGAGAGGACTGCAGACGACGTAGTTTCCATTGGTAAGGCCAAAAATCCCTCGCTCGCCCAAAGCATTTCTTCCGATCTGATCGCTTGCCGTCGATCCATAGAGGCTGTTCGATATGCTCACTGTTCCCGTGAGTCCCGTTGTGCCGTTCAGGAAGGTCGCAGCTCCAGCTGTTGCCGCAGCTCCGGGGGCTGGCTTGTTCCAGTCGGGGCTTGAAATAACGGCATTGCCATTATTCAGGGCGACAATCCCGCCCGATGAAATCAGATCGCCTGCAGCGCCAATAACAGTGCTGATCAAAGCAGGTCCGGCCGTTAAGCCGTTGTAGAGATAGACCGCGCCTGCATTCACGCCGCCGACGCTATCATTCTGCTTACCCACGGCGATATTCCCATTCGTCAAGGCTGTGACTGTCGATCCGAAATTAGTCCCCATGGCAGAAGGGTCGAAAAGTTGGTATTGGGGATAGATTCCTGTCGTTGCATCAATCACGATGTAGTAAGGATCGAGCAATAGAGTGCCTGGACGGCCGGAAACCGCGCTGGCATTGGCTTCGCCTGCGCAGATTAGCTCGCCTTTGCTGGAGATCTCGATGGTGCCGCCATCCCCAAACCGCAAGCTTTTTGAGGAGATGGTCCCGTAGTTTTCTGTCTTCTCATTGGACCAGATGGCTATTTGTCCGCCGTTCCCATCCAGGCTATCGGCTTTGATTTTCACTGCGGAGTTGATATGGACCCATGATGCGTTTGCGATCTTGGGATTCTCCCCATGGAAGCCGCCGCCGATGAAAATTTCTCCACCGCCAAGAGCGCTGCTAGCGCTGAGATCGGTTGCCATGAGGATGATTTCCTTGCCAGTGACCTGGATCGTTCCGCCTTGCCCCTCAGATGAATCGACGCTATACGTTCCAGAGCTAAAAAATCTCGACTCTCCTGCAGAGACTGCGATCGAGCCCCCATCTTTCTCTGCCGATTTGGCAGAGAGGCGGCCCGAGATTGTTTCGATGTAGGCCGCATCCGTTGCGATTCTAATGTCGCCGCCCGATCCCTTTTGGGAGTCGGCTAACAAAGAACCGCCATTAATAAATCTCGATGTAGTGATTGAAATGGATCCAGCTCCCTTATCTCCGCTCACATCCATTGTTCCGTTATGGATCAGAAGCCCTTCCGGGTTCTGAATCTCGATGGTCCCTTGAGAAGCATCTAGGCGGGCTGTTTTCGCGATTTCAATTCTTCCATCTGCTTTCAGGAAAATTTTTCCGTTTTCTTTCACAAGAGACGTCGCCTCGATCGTCCCGGAAAGGTTCATCGCAAGAGCATAGGGGCCGCTTGTTTGGATTTCAGTTTTCAAAGCGCTGATAGCGCCGGAATGGTCGATTTGATCTCCATCGATTTCGGTGCAAATATTGAGAAGAGGATCGGACTTGAATTTCAAGAGGACTTTTTGGCTTGTCGCGAGCGATGCAGTTCCTTGTAGCGCTTCAATTTTCCCCGGGTTCTCAATTTTGTAGGCGATCAGAGCGATGTCTCCGAGGTTTGCTTGGATCGAGCCTAAATTAAGAATAGAGGCTTTTGAATCTCCCTCAAAAAGCAGTTCGTTCCCCTCTAAAAACTGATCGTTTGAAACATCCAAAGTAGAGCAAAAGAATGAAGCCGTATTGATGATTGCGCCATCTCCGACCAAAACACCGTTGGGATTGATCAGATAAAGAATTCCGTTCGATTGCAAGCTGCCCAAAATCTCGCTTGGGTTGAATCCCTTTACCCGGTTGAGAACCGTAGCCCCCGCGTTCGGTTGAATAAACCGCGCGATTTCCTCTGGTCTTACCGAAAACGACTGCCAATCAATGATGGTTCGGTCCGCACATTGGATCTGCATCAGCGATCCATTCTGATGAAACTGAGCATCCCCCGCGATCACAATTGGCGCTTCTGGATTCGCACAGAGAGAAAAGAACCAACCAAGAGATAATGGCAAAGATAGCTTTTTCATAGAACTTCTCAGTGAAATGGTAAAAAACAACCTATCAAAAAAAGAAATTCTGAACAAGATCAACCTATTGGATCTTGATAAAAAAACCTTTACATGCGTACTCTACCTCTCTAAAAACAAGGATCTTACATATGGCTTCCGCATTGAAAACAGAAATGAAAGTGATTTCGCCTGATGAGTCGATGCAAGATTATGGCTTTAAAGTGGGCAGAAAGGTCGTAATAACAGGAATGGAACTCACGGCAGAGAAAGTAGAGCTGCTCATGAAAGAAGCCGCCATCATCGCGAATAATTTCAGAAGAACTAAGCCTGCCGACGCATTAGAAGCCTACAATAAGTTTAAAGCCCTATGCAAACAGCATCGGGCCGACCTGACGATCGATTTTTAGAAACCGTAATTGATGTTGTATTCGAAGTAGTGCGTTCTCATTTTCTGGAACTGCCCTTCTAGCGAGTACCCGTGGTGGTATCCGACATAGAAGCGGAATTTCCGACCGATTCCCTGAAGTTTACTAAATTCATAGCCCGCCCGGTACGTTCCATCGAAGTTATAATCGAGCTGCTGTTCATTGCGCCAGAAAAGTGCGATGAAGCACGTTCCGTAGAGCCTTTGCTTCATGAACTTGCTCCCCAAAAAGCGAGCCTCAGTCCCGTACTCAATATAGATTGGCTTCCATTTAAACGTCGGATCGCTATGAACAACCCAGCCTGGACCCACGAAAAGACGGATCGCCTCTGTCGCTTGAAACGATGCGAAAAAATCGACCGCCTCAATACTCGGATTCACTCTGACCACGCCTGGATGGTCGACCATATATTCGTCGCCTAAGTGGCATGAGATATGGTAGCCTCTCAATCTAAATGACCAAGGCCCTGTTGCGAAAGTGAGAGGAATCCCGACGTAGAAGTCGGTATTCACAAGCTCGCCCCACCCATTGGCAATGTTGGGATGCGGATCCATGTTGAAGACAGACCAAATACCCGCCTCGATCCCGATCTGAATATCCCCGCTCCAAAACACATCGAGCCATCTATAGATAGGGAAGTCATCCCCAAGCGATACACCGATTGTTTTTACCCCGATCACCCGGTCGCCGCTTCGGTAGCCGATGCTATACGTTGCAGCCCTTGGGTCGGCAATCAGAGGCAAAAACAGCTCCGTCATTTGCGGGAACCAGATCCCCCTGATCGTCGGACGCTCAACGTACTTCTCTCTTAATTCTTCATCTTCTGGAGGAACCCCATTCAAAACGGTGACCTCTTCGACGCCTGGAATGTCTCTCACAAAGGACACGATACTATTGGCAAGCATCTTGTTGCTCGGCATATTCGTCAGCCACACCTTATGCTGCTTAACCAATACGACCACCCGGTATTCGGCATAGTTCATATCAATCAATGCTTGAATGTACCCTTCGAAATATGGATCCGACGCTCCCTGCACCTCTTCAGGGATGCTATCCCTTCTCGACAACACAACGGCGACAGTTGAAGCCGCGGTCTCTTCTTCAGCAGCAAGCAAGCTGCCGGCGATCATGAATAGGGCTAAAGCACTGGATTGAAGCGCACGCATAGTCTATAGGTCCTGTTGAGCCCTATATACACATCCCCACTTTATCGACCAAGAATCTTTTATTCTCATTGACAAATCATCACCTATCTGTTTTTTTTACGCTTATGAATCAACACCCTCTTCTAGACCATCATCGCTATATAGATAAGATGTTTCCGACACCCCTTGTTGGAGTGTCCCTCTCCCCATCCGACCCATCGATTCTCTGCAAGCTCGAGTTTTTCAATCCCGCACGCTCCATCAAAGACCGGATCGCCCGCTACATTCTTGAAAAAGCCTGGAGAACACGAAAAATCAAAGTAGGAAGCACTGTGATTGAAGCATCCAGCGGCTCTACCAGCATCGCCCTCGCCCTTGTCTGTGCCCAAATGGGACTTAAATTCATCGCCATCATGCCAGAAGGGGTCAGCCAGGAAAGAGAGCTCATCATCCGTTCCTTTGGAGCCGAAGTGATCTATTGCCCCCACTGCGACGGCATGCAAGGGTGCCTCGATTTTGCCGAACAGGAAGCCCGCAAAAGAAACGCTTTCTATCCCCGCCAATTTGAAAACCCCGACAACGCTGAAACTCACCACTTATGGACGGGCCAAGAGATCATCAGCCAGCTCCCGGAAGGGGTCATCGACGCAGTTGTCAGCGGAGTTGGCACAGGCGGCACCATCATCGGACTTACCCGCGCCTTCAAAGAAGCAGGATGTAAATCGATCCCCTACATCGCTATCCCTACCACCTCGCATGCGGTTGGCGACGTTGAGTGCAGCAGTTTTAGTAAAAGGATACCTGGCGTAGTTGAGTGCATGTCTAAACTCTACGACAAAAAAAAGTTGCCCGAAGCCATTGAAATATCCATCCCCGACACGCTCGCCATAGAAACGACCCGCAGACTCATCGCCCTCGGCTTTCCAGTCGGCCCCAGTTCAGGCCTCAACTACGCAGCCTCACTCCTCGTTGCCAAACAACTAGGCAAAAACGCTCAGATAGTCACCGTCTTCCCAGACGGAATGGAAAAGTATTTTTCTACAGAACTCTTCGATCCCTTTAGAACTTCACCGGCTCTTTGACGAACTTTGTTTGGAGCATCCTCACCCCGCTATAAAAGCAAAGCGCCCCTCCCATCACAAGTACCTGTACTGGCCCCAACCATACAGCCAGCCAGCCCCCGAGAGGCGGTGCAACCGCTCCCCTGATACCTGCCATCGCCACGTTGACTCCCGTAAACCGTGAACTCTCATCCTTCCCGGCGAAAATCGGACCCGACATATTCCACACCAAGTGGCTTCCCCCCTGCCCAACTCCATACCAAAAATAGGCCACATACAGCCAAGCCACGCTCCACACCGAGAAACTCAATAAGATCGTGAACAAGCCGATCGACACGAAGACCATGCTCGCCATTTTGAATACATTGATCTTATCGATCCATTTAGCCCATACAGGCGACGACAGAGCAAACCCCAAACCCTTCGCAATTGAAATCGCCGCCGCCATTTCCAGATAAGAAACGCCCAGCACATCGACAGCAAATAGCGGCAGAGCCGGCTGAATCAGCATCAAGCCGAAGCCACTCACCATGAATCCCCACTGGAACCTTGCAAAATCGACCCGTTCCCGCACCAGCCTATAGCTATCTCTCCACGGCCTTACAACCACTTCTTTCAGCGACGGACGCTCCATGACAACATCTTCCCCCTCGACCACGATCCTTGACTGGACCACTAGAGTACCCAGCCCCACCACAGCCGCCCCGAAAAAGAGCCCCTTCCAGCAGCCGGGATTCTTATCCAGCATACCGCCGCATGCAAGAGCCAACGCCACGCCCTCGGCATAACCCAAAGCCGAGCTGATCGAGAACATCCGGTTTCTCTTTCCCTCGCCCATGTTTCTCTTAATAATTTCGAGCCAAGCCGGCATCGAAGCTCTATAGAAGAACATATAGTTGACGGCCGCCCCGATCACAAACCATGGAGAATCGATCCAAGGGCACAGCAAGAAAGGAGCCCGCATCAGAAAGCCCGCCCACAGCACATTCGACTTCAGCTTATGCGCTTTCCCCTTCAGTCCAGCGCTCCAATAAAACGACAAAATCGTGACAACAGGCTTCAAGGTCATGAGCAAAGTGATTTGGAAAGCGGAAGCGCCGAGGTCTTTATAAAGGATAAAGACCAAAAACGAATAAAGAGTAAAAAGAGGCTCGGTTAGAAGATTGGACCAAATTAAAGCCCGACCGATCTGTCTTTGTTTAAAAGGTTCGCTCATGCGGCTGATATAATACCGTCCCTGAACCATTCTTTGCTATCGATTAAAAAATTGACAACAAAACCCTCGTACTAGGGACTGTTTAAGAATAAATTGCACCATTTGACTCAGCCAAATGGTGCAATTTATTTTTAGACAGTCCCTTACTACTTTCTGATTGCCAATAGATCCTCCCATCCGTTAAGCTTTTATTCCAACAATCCCATCATGGGGCAATAGCTCAGTTGGTTAGAGCGGCGGACTCATAACCCGTTGGTCACAGGTTCAAGTCCTGTTTGCCCCATTTTCATAACCAGCACAAATCCATGCACGTAGGCTATAACGAGCTTGAACGAATATCAACTTCAAGTTTAAATTGTATGTCCACGGTGCAATGGCGGTGCAACGAGAAGCAACTTTAACGAACAGCGCCATCCAACCCACATAACTTTTAACCAAGGTTGGAATCATGGCATCCATTTACAAACGGAAAAACGACAACGGCACCACCGTCTGGCGCGCAGTCGTCCGCATCAAGGGCTACCCCACAGTCAGCAATCACTTCGAGCGAAAGCAAGAGGCCGACGACTGGGCCTCAGGCATCGAGCGGCAAATAAAGCTCGGTCAATTCAAATTTGATCAACATAATCAGGTCCACACCTTTGCCCAACTGACCGAGCGCTATCTCAACGACGGGGCGATCGAACATCATCGTTCTGCAAAAGACACCCGACGCCATCTCATCTATTGGCAATCCCGATTCTCCGCTTTTGCATTAGTCCATATCACTCCCGAATCGGTTGGGAAAGAGCGCCTGCGTCTTTTAGAAACGCCAACACTTCAAAATAAAAGGCGTGCATCTGCCACTGTCAATCGCTACATGGCTTCGTTATCGCTCCTATTCAGCTACGCACTCAAACAACTCCATTGGATCAGCGAAAATCCCTGTGCTAGTTTGATCAAGCTCAAAGAAAATCCTGGGCGTGATCGTGTTCTAACCACAGGAGAGATCGATCGACTTCTATCCGCATGCCGCAAAAGCCGCTCTCCCTATCTCTACCTCATCGTCTTGATCGCTATCACAACTGGCGCCCGTCAAGGAGAGATCTTAAATCTTGAATGGCGACACATCGACTTTGACAATCACCTCGCCTATCTCAAGGAAACCAAAAATGGAAGGCCTCGGAGTATTCCCCTTTCTGACTCTATTCTCGAGGAGCTCAAGAATCTCCACAAAGTGCGACAGCCCCTTAAACCCCTGGTCTTTGCTAGCAAGACTGCCTTTGGGAGCATAGACATTAAGAAAGCTTGGCAAACAGCTCTTCGCATAGCGAATATCGAAAAATGTCGCGCGCACGATATGCGCCACACCTTCGCTACCCTCGCTGCTGCCCAAGGGGCCTCAAATTTGGAGCTCGCCACTGCAATGGGGCATCGCACCTTGCAAATGTTACAACGCTACACCCATCTGGACGTCCAGATGACGAAGAAATTCAGCAAACATATTTCCGATGCGCTGCTCCATAGAAAGCAAGAATAAACTAGAAAAAAATAGAAAAAACGAATTGCTATTGATATCTTTTAAGGCTTATCATGTTAACCAAAATAAATAAACTTTTCTTCCTCCCGAATCTTCTACCCCCTGTGAAAAAATGTCGGATTTGAGGATAACACAAAAAGAAGCAGAAAAATTCCTGAAAGAGGAGAAGTATCGAGTCGACGACATGGAGTATGTTTTTCCTAAAACAGGAGGCATGCTACATATTTCTCTAAAAACAAAGACTCAGGAAACCGATTTTATGTTAGATATCCGACAAGGCAAGATTGCATTGAATAAAAATACTTTTCAAGCAAGAGTAAGAAAAGAAATTATTTTGGCTAGGTTAGATTTAGGCGGGCCTCCTCATCGAAATCCTGATGGTGCAGAAATTCTTTGTCCTCATCTCCACCTATATCAAGACGGTTTTGGTGATAGATGGGCTTATCCCTTACCGGAGCATTTTACCAATGCAAATGACTTTTGGTTAACTCTTGATGAGTTCATGAGCTATTGCAATATCGTCGAAAAACCATTTATTCGAGGGAAATAGATTTTATGGACCTAAAGGATGATGTGGAGAATCTTTTGAAGGGATATTTCGATTGGCTAAAAGATAAAACGGTCCTTAAGACCCTTAATGATGAGTGGATTGAAATTACTACCCCCTATTTGGATCGTCACAATGATTGTCTGCAAATATACATCAAAAAAGATGGTGCAAATTTTCTAATGACAGACGATGGATATATAATCGATGACTTAAAGATGTCAGGATGTGATCTTATTACTCCCCGACGAAAAGACCTATTATCAAATATTTTGAATAGCTTCGGCATTCAACTTGATGAAAAAAGCCATCACTTGACAATCCATTCATCAGCACAAGATTTTCCTTTTAAAAAACATAACTTGATTCAAGCGATGCTAGCAGTAAACGATCTATTCTATGTTGCTCGGGCTCAAATCAAGCGTTTATTTGTTGAAGATGTCACACACTGGCTTGATTTCTCTCAAGTACGCTATATCCCCATGGTTACTTTTCCGGGCAAAAGCGGTTTCAACCATAGATTTGATTTTGCAATACCCAAATCCCCAAATTTCCCTGAAAGACTGGTTCAAACTATTAGTAACCCGAATAAACAAACGGTTCTTGAAGCTGTGTTTAAATGGCTCGATACTCGAGAGGTCCGCCCAGAATCTCAATTGGTAACTGTACTAAATGATTCATCTAAAATAACTCCATCAAATGTACTCGACGCATTCACAAAATACGATTTAAAGACCGTTCTCTGGTCTGAAAAAGACAAGTTTCAGAATATTTTTGTAGCCTAAGATTACCTTAATCAATCGGATGACAATATGAGTGAATCCGACATGAGTCCATGTTCTTTTTTTCACTGAGATAAAGTGCCCCCAGAACTCTAAGTATCATTCCTTAGTCATTCAACTAATGAATCTTCTATTGCTTTAATTATTTCTCTTCTCAACGATCTTACCCATCAGTAACCGTTATGAGCGTCTATGGAATCTCAAGAATACACATCTCCACAACAAATTGTACGATCAGGCCAATACCCTTTTACTATGGGACAGCTCAGACATTTTTTACTCCATCGCCATAAAAATGGATTGGAAAATGCAGTGCGTAAAATAGGAAAACGTCTTGTTCTGCGGAAAGATTTATTTGATCGATGGATCGAAAGCAAAACATCTAAGTATCCGTATGATTCTTCACTTTGAGGTATTCTGTGGAATTTCAAGCATTTATGAATCTTATTAGATCAAAAACAGGTAAAACACCAAGAAAATCGGGCGGTGGCTATTCAGTCTGCTGCCCTGCTCATGATGATGAAAATCCAAGTCTCTCAATTAAAGAAGGATCTAATGGAAAAATCCTCCTCAATTGTTTTGCGGGATGTCCTGTTGAGGCAATATGCTCTTCGCTCAGTTTGGAAATATCCGACCTCTTCGAATCCGATTTCGCGACTCAGGCTCTTACTCGAACCGTCTATTCCTACAAAGATGAACGGAATCATGAACTTTATCGAAAAATCCGAATAGAACCTGGATACAATGGAAAAAGTAAAAGCTTCTTTTCAGAGCACACCGATGAAAATGGGATAGTCATTCAAAATCTACATGGCTGCCGAAAAGTCCTTTATCGCTTACCGGAGCTTCTGAAAGGAATCAGTGAGGGGGCCCAAATCTTTATAGTTGAGGGAGAAAAAGATGCTGATAAACTTGCTCGCTATGGTCTCATTGCCACAAGTTCTCCTGAATCAACCAAGTGGGACGAGGAGTTCACCGATATACTCAAAGGGGCTGACATCATCATCCTCTACGACATGGACAACGCAGGATTCAAACGGAAAGAACTTCTTTGCCAGAATCTTCGTAATAAAGTGAAAAGACTTAGAGTCGTTGACCTGCCTGGCCTTGAATATCAAGCTTCTCACGGAGCTGATATAACGGATTGGCTTGCAATGGGGCATACCACAAACGAATTGATTGAAATCGTATCGAAAACCCCCGATTATGGTTCTCAGAATCAAAAAGGCAAAATCAAAGTCGTAACCTTTGGAGAGTTTCTGGAAATGAACCTTCCTGAACGAGAAATGCTACTGTCTCCTTTCCTGCCAACACAGGGACTAGTCATGATCTATGCCAAGCGGGGCGTTGGAAAAACCCACGTCGCCCTTGGTGTTGGTAGTGCAGTAGCTCGAGGAGGAAAATTTCTGAAATGGGTAGCTCCTAAGGCTCGCAAGGTCCTATTCATCGACGGAGAAATGCCTGGGGCAGCTATACAAGAACGGCTTAAGCGCATTGCTGCTACCGATGAATTCGACCTAACTGCTAAGGATAATTTTCGCTTGATTACACCCGATTTACAAGAGGGCCCAATGCCAGACTTATCAACAAGAGCAGGTAGAGACTCAATAGAGGAATTCGTAGCTGAAAGTGATCTTATCATCATAGACAATATCTCTTCTCTTTTCCGTAGTGGAGTTGAAAACGAGGCGGAAAGCTGGCAGCCAGCTCAGGACTGGGCATTGGAGCTCAGAAGACGAGGGAAATCAATACTCTTTATTCATCACGCTGGAAAGGGTGGGCAACAGAGGGGCTCTAGCAAAAAAGAAGACATTCTTGATGTAGTAATCTGTCTCAAACATCCAATAAACTACCGGGGAAACGAGGGAGCGCGATTCGAAGTAGTTTTTGAGAAAACAAGACATTTCGCTGGTGAGGAAGCAATGCCCTTCCAAGTTGAACTTCGTGAAAGTGAAGATGGCTTATGGGATTGGCATATTGATGAAGTCCAGACAGATCCAGAAGTTGTTCTGGTGGCGGATCTCATGAAGAAGGGTTACAAGATCAAAGACATTATGAAAGAAACTGGTATGTCTAAATCTCAGGTTGAAAGCCGACAAAAGAAGGCGCGGGAACTGATCGATTAAGAAGTTTTCCGATTTTCCGATTTCTCTAGGTTTTCGGAAAATCGGAAAAAGGAAAAGGGCTCACAAAATATGACGAAGAATGACACAAATATCTTATCTCCAAGGCAAATAAAGGCCCTTCCTGTTCTAGCTGCTATTCCCAATTGCGAAGAGGCATGTAAAAAGGTGGGCATTAGCAGGAACTGCTTTTACGAATGGCTTAAAAATCCATTGTTTAAAGAGGCTTTAAATAAACTTCGGAATGAAATTGTGCAAGAAGCTATAACGCAGCTAAAAGCGAATTCAGTAAAGGCAGCTATTACCCTTGTGAGCTTAACGGCCAGAACCGAAAATCCATCAGTACAGCGAGCGGCAGCAAACGACATCCTCAACCATGTCATGAAGTTCAAAGAACTACTGGAGTTTGAGGAACGATTAAGTGAGCTTGAGAAGCGTTTTCCTCCGATGTCTTGAATGGCAAGCCCATGAAACATCTTAAAAGATTACAAAAGTTGGAAGAAAAGGCTGAGAAGATCCCAGACGCACTTGATGAAGAATTAGCTTTTTGGTTGGAAATGAATCCTCCTGAGCATATTTCCATAAATCCAAACAGCTATAATAAATGGATCGAAACCATTCCTCCTCAACTGTATAGTAGCTTCATGAAATGGACTGAAAATATCCGAGAGTATATTCAGTACTTAGGAGAGCACATTCATTGTGATCGCTATCTACAAAAACAAGCCCCTGAACATCATAAGAGCCTTCCGCAGACAAAGAGTAGTAAAACGCCGGAAACAATTTCAATCTCCCAGCTTGAACATCTTGATTGCAATCTTTTTAGAATCTAAGCTTAATAAACCTTTAAGGAAACATTATCCACAAAGATTGATGAACTTAAATTTTCTCAGGAACATCTCCTAGTGCCTTATAAAGTGATTTCATAACGATAGTGATCGTTCCTATCTGAAGGCTAGCTGCCATAAAAGCTCGAATCGCATGAAATAAGGTAATCTCCCTATCAGTCCATGTCATGTTTATGTCATGACACCCTACAAAGCAAAAAATTAGAATAAGGACGCTTCCTGAAATTAAAATAAATTGTTGTTTACTATTCATTTCTTTCTCATTTTTTATACACACTTAATTCCAACCAGTTTTCCACACTATGAGTTTCATTTCAACACCCATAGTGTATAGAGACAGAGACAAGTTGATGCTTTACTTGGTCTTTTATCAAGGAAAGCTGTGGTTGGCGGGCACAATAGAAAAAGAACAAAGGCAAGAGCCGAATTCGGGCAAAAAGTCCGCCGATTGAGGTATGATTTAGATCTTTCCATTGAAAAGCTTGCTGAGAGGGCTGGGTTGCATCCTAATTATGTGGGTTCTGTAGAAAGAGGAGAGCGCAATATTGCACTTGAAAATATCCTGGCTCTTGCCAAGGCTCTAGAATGTTCGGCAAAAGATCTAATGCCAGAATGAGGCGAACTGTTGAGCAAATTTCCCAGAGACTATTCCGCTGAGAATTCCCTGGATAGCCTCGGATTCTTTTATTTCACACGCTCTATTTAAAATCCAAATCAATACCCGCCTTTTAAATATTTAATACATAAACTTGAAATATTTAACCAAAAAATGCAATAATAAAAACAATCAGAAAATAATCAATTTACAAATATGAACTCCCTAAAAAAAGTAATTCAATATCTATCATCTCTTCAATCAAATGATCGCGGAAGAATCTTTGAGCTCTATTGCAAATGGTTCTTGGAAAATGATCCCGTCTACTCCATGCAACTCAAAAAAGTTTGGCTTTGGAAGGACTGGCCAGAAAATTGGGGGAGAGACAAGGGGATAGATCTTATTGGAGAAACGCATAAAGGTGAATTTTGGGCTATTCAAGCTAAATGCTACGATGAGAATTACTATATCACTAAAGAAGATGTAGATAAATTCCTCAGTGAGTCGTCCAGAGCTAAAATCGTATATCGGCTATTGATCTGCACAACTGACCTTTTGGGAGATAATGCTCGTGAAGTAATCGCAGCTCAGGAAAAGCAAGTAGGTATCTGTTCTCTAGAAAATCTACTAGGAACTTCATTGGATTGGCCAACTTCTACTGAAAGTCTACAAGTTCGAGCATCTCATGCCCCGAAAGTCCCTCGACCTCATCAAGAGAAAGCCATCTCAGACATCTTTGAAGGCCTTCAAAATTACGACCGCGGGCAGCTCTACATGGCTTGCGGAACAGGGAAAACCCTTGTTGGACTATGGCTGTCGGAACGGTTAAAATGTCAAAATACATTGGTATTAGTTCCGTCTATTTCTTTAGTTTCACAGTTGTACCATGAATGGGCAGCAAACGCTGGGACTAAATTCATTCCTATTTTTGTTTGTTCAGACCCTACGGTAAATGAGAAAGATCAAATGGTTACAAACCTCCATGAGCTTGGATTTCCAACTACAACAAATCCACATGAGATTGTCAGCTATTTCTCTTCAACCAGAGATGTTCCAAAAGTTGTTTTTTCTACATATCATTCATCCCCTGTCTTAGCAAAAGCCTTTGCAATAGATGAAAATTTAATGTTCGATTTAACAGTAGCTGATGAAGCTCATCGGTGTGCCGGAGCTGCCAACAGCGACTTTGCTACAATTTTTGACGAAGAGGCAATAAGATCGCGACATAAGCTATTCATGACAGCTACCCCAAAAGTATTCTCAGAACATGTAAAAGCAAAGGCAAAAGAATTTGAATATGAAATCATTTCGATGGATGATGAAAAAAAATTCGGTCCAGTTTTTCATAAACTCCCCTTTTCTGCAGCAATCTCTCAAGACCTGCTCAGTGATTACCAAGTCATAATTTCCGTTATGGATAATGAAACTTACCTTGAATATGCAGAGAAAGGACGGTTCATTACTATAAATGATCATGAGACCGACGCAAGGACAGTCGCCAGCCAACTTTTGGTGTCGAAAGCGATAAAGGACAATGCGCTACAAAGAGTTATCACTTTTCACAATAGAAAGAGTAGTGCACACGAGTTTATTAATAGCTTTCCTAAGGCTCTAGAACTAGTTTCAGAGGAACAGCGACCTAATATAGGATTTTATGGGTCAATTTTTGGAGAAATGCAGCAAACAAAACGAAAATCAATCATCAAGCTCTTTGAAAGTCTAGAACGGGGTCAATCTGGAATACTAGCCAATGTCAAATGTCTCTCTGAAGGAGTGGATGTGCCAGCCTTAGATGGAATTGCCTTCATAGATCCAAAAGGTTCAGAAATTGATATTGTTCAAGCTGTTGGTCGCGCAATTCGCAAGTCTCCTGAAAAGAAACTGGGCACTATCATCATTCCGCTCTTCGTTGATGTGAATGAGGATGGGGTTATCAATTTGGAACAATCTTGCTTTCAAACCGTTTGGAAAGTTCTTAAAGCTTTAAGGGCGCACGACGATATTCTCGCTGAGGAATTAGATAACCTACGTATTGAGTTGGGAAAAAGAACCTTTAAGAAGCCGCCTAAATTAGGCAAAATCACAATTGATTTACCCGTTGGAATTGGCGTAGATTTCAGTGAATCGTTAAGAACTAAAATTTTAGAAACTTGCTCTCCATCTTGGTTTTATCATTTTGGCCTTCTTCAGAAATTCAAGGAAAAAACGGGGCATTGCAATGTTCCACAAGGAGATTCAGAAAATAAAATTCTTGGAGGCTGGGTAACTTTTCAACGAAGTCAATACTTCAATCAAAAGGTGTCCGCAGATCGCATCGCAATGCTAGAAGAGATTGGCTTCTCCTGGGACCCTAGAAATGCAGCTTGGGAAGAAATGTATTTAGCAACATGCAAATTTAAGGAAATCAATGGACATTGCAATATCCCACCAAAATATTCAAAAGACCAACAGCTAGGTAGATGGGTCGACAAACAACGCGCTCGTTATAAAGAGCAAAAATTAACAAAAGAACGACTTGAAAGACTAGAAAAAATAGGCTTTAGCTGGGATCCCTCGAGTCAAGCCTGGGAAGAAATGTTTGCTTCTCTATCTAACTTCAAAACCAAAATGGGCCATTGCAATGTTCGGCACTCATATAATAAACAACTTGGAAGCTGGATATCCAGACAAAGAAATCAATACAAGCAAAGCCGACTCTCCAAAGACCAAATTGAAAAACTCGAGAAATTAGGAATATCATGGGATCCTGAAAGTGAGCGATGGGAGGAAATGTTTGCCGCTCTATGGGACTTTAAGGCTGTTAATTTACACTGTAATGTACCACCTGACTATAAAAAAAATCTATTGTTGGGTTCATGGGTACGCTGTCAACGAACTAGATACAAAAATGGTCAATTGCTTCCAGCTCAATTTGATAAGCTTCAACAGATTAATTTCGACTGGGCTCCTATCGATATGGCTTGGGAAAAAATGTACTCCGCCCTAATCAATTTCAAAGAAGCAAATGGCCATTCAAATATTCCAAGCACTAATAAAGAAAACAAAAAACTAGCTTCCTGGGTGATTATTCAGCGCATTCGCTACAAACAAAACAAACTATCTGATGAGAGAATAAAAAAATTAGAGCAGCTAAATTTTATCTGGGATCCAATTAATACTGAACGGGATGAAATGTTAGCCGCTTTGTGTGAATTCAAGAAAATCCATGAACATTGTAACGTACCGCAGATCTATACAAAAAACCAAAAACTAGGCTCCTGGGTAGCTACGCAGAGAACAAACTATAATAAAAATAAGCTCTCGAAAGAACTCATAAGCAAATTGGAGAATATAGGCTTGATTTGGGACCCACATAACTCTGCATGGGAAGAAAAGTTATCAGATCTGAACGAGTTCAAAAAAATGACCGGTCACTGTCGCGTACCCAAAGAATACCCTGAAAACCCACCTCTTGGTAGTTGGGTCTCAAAACAACGAAAACTTTTTAACAAAGGCACGCTATCATCTGAACGATCCAAAAGGCTTGAGGAGCTTGGCGTAATTTGGGATCCTCGCGACGATCTTTGGGAGCAAAGGTACGCTGAATTGTGCGAATTCAAATTGAAAACGGTTAATTATAATCTCAAAGAGTATTCAGATGAAAATACACTAAACTCGTGGATGAGAACCCAACGAAGCTGTTATAGAAAAGGTACTCTCTCTCAAGAACGAATACAGAAACTAGAAGCAGTAGAATTCATTTGGGACGACCAACGTGAACTTACGTGGGAAAATCAATATGAAGCTTTGTGCTTATACAAAAAAATGACAGGACACTGTAATGTCCCGAGGAAAGACGCTAAAAACCCTCGACTAAGCAGTTGGGTTGCGCTTCAACGTCAACAATATAGGGAAAAGAATCTGCCAACCAACCGAATTGCCCAACTGGAACAAATTGGTTTTATCTGGGAACCATATTCAGCGTTATGGGAAGAAATGTTTAACGCATTATGTATTTACAATAGACAAAACAATCACTGCAATATCCCTGCTAAAGATCCAAAAAACTTACCACTCGGCAGTTGGGTAGCTAGGCAGCGCGAACAACACAGAAAAGGAAAATTATTAGAGAATCAAATTAATGCACTTGAAAGCATAGGTTTCGTTTGGGAGCCTAAGTCTAAAAAATATCAATAATTTCGGTGCACTGACGGTGCAACGACCCGCAGTTTTAACCAGTTGTATCGAACAAAAACCCGTGACACTATTCGCTCAAACCTCTTACAATAGGCCTCATAGAGGTTGGATAGCGCTGGTTAAAGTGGCTTTCTCGCTCCCTCATAACCCGTTGGTCACAGGTTCAAGTCCTGTTTGCCCCATTTTCACAACTGACGCAATTCCAAGCACATAAGAGCATTGACCTTGATCCAAAGATCTCTTTTGGACTAAGTTTTTCCGCTTACAGTGCAGCGAGAAGGAACTTTATCCAACACTGCAATCCAGCCATCGAACCTCAAAACCTAAGGTTGGAACCATGGCAGTATACAAAAGAAAAGACGGTAAAAGCTGGCGCGCAGTCTGCTATCATTTCGACAGAAAACCAGCAGCCGAAGATCGGGTGCGCGACACTTGCAACAAGATCAAACTCGGCCATACAAATTCGATCAACACAAAAAGATCCACACATTGACTCAACTCCTTTTAGAATCCAGCACCTTACTGGACTCTTTTCAACCTATTGACAGCCAGCTGTTTATACATTATATTGCACAAATGATACCAAAATGGTAACTTTTATACATGAACACAAGAACTAAACTTTTTGAGCTGGCTGACGGCCAGCAGGGATATTTTACCTCAAAACAAGCGCAAGAATGCGGAATCCATCGTGCCCATTTTCATCGCAAACTACAGTCCGGCGAATGGATCAAGGAGATGAGAGGCATTTATCGTGTAACTCAATATCCTACCACCGAGCGTCCGGAACTTATTCTTTGGACTCTTTGGAGCCGCAACAAAAAAGATCAGCCTCAAGGAGTATGGTCTCATGAGACCGCTCTCGATATTCACGACCTAAGCGACATCATGCCATCTAAGATGCATATGACTGTCCCTCCTCTATTCCGAAAACAAATTGAAATTCCCAAAGTTCTTAAGCTCCATTTTGGAATCCTAGCCAAAAGCGATATCGAAATACGTCATGGATATCAAGTCACCACACCGCTTCGTACTTTGATCGATGTCATAGCAGAAGGAACAGTTTCTCCGGATCTGATCGTTCAAGCCATTCGAGAAGGACTCCAGAAAGGGATTCTGCTTCTTTCTGACGTAAATCAAACGCCGCAACTTTTAAAATACAAACATGAATACAAAATTTAAAAAAGACGCCCTACACAACCATCGATTATTTCAGCAAACTAAATTTTTACAAATAATTTTAAATTAGTACAAAATATTTAACAAGCAACCAAAACAACGCACAGAATATTTAACTTGATATGCCTCGATTTACAGGATCAGAGAGTATGGCGCTTCCAGAAAGGCTGAATCGGGCTTGTTGCAGGCTGTTTTGTGGGCCAGCCTGGGTTTTCCTTTTACTTTTAACCACCTTTAAAGCATTATATTTATTAATTTCATTAAAACAGGTAGTTTCATGCTTTGTTTAGGTAAATCCAATTCCTTGTATTACTTCAAGAAAACACCATTCGGTATTTTTTTAAGAGAAGATGATAATGATCAAGAGGTGTTACTTCCAAACAAGTATGTGCCGAATGATTTGAATCCTGGCGATTATATTGATGTGTTTCTTTACACAGATTCAGAAGATCGCATTGTGGCCACTACGCTCACACCAAAAATCTCTTTAAACGAACTTGCTGTCCTTGAGGTAAAGGATGTCGCTAAATTTGGTTCCTTTTTAGACTGGGGTCTGGAAAAAGATCTTTTCCTCCCCTTTTCAGAGCAAGAAGGCAAAGTTCAGAAGGGCGATAAAGTCTCAGTATGTCTCTGTCTTGACGAAAGTACAGACCGCCTTTATGCCTCAGCTAAAATTAGGAACTTCAGCAACCGACAAATCACTGTCAAAGAAGGTGATGAAGTAGACCTCCTAATAGGATCTAGATCAGATCTCGGATACCAAGCAATCATTAACAATACCTACATTGGACTCCTCTTTTTTGATAAAATTTTCCGCCCTCTCCGCAAAGGGGATAAGATGAAGGGATTCATTGAAAAGGTTCGTGAAGATGGCAAAATTGATGTTTGCCTGCAAAAGAAAGGATACGTTCAGGTTGTTGATTCCCAGGACTTATTATTGAAAAAATTGCGAGAAAACAACGGCGTCTTATACCTCACGGATAACAGCGACCCAAAGGAAATTGTTCAAGAATTATCAATGAGCAAAAGTGTATTTAAAAAATGCGTAGGAGCTCTTTATAAGCAGCGAAAAATCAAGATTGAATCAGACCGCATAGTTCTGTGCTCATAGAATAACGACAAAGGAACTTATGTATTTTTTCATCAATAATACTCTTGATTTCAAACGCTCGCTTGCGTGGCAAGCTGTTACCAATAGCAGCCTCATCTCATTTCCAGATCAAGGCAGTGAAAAGCTTAGGCGCTATATCGACACCATTTTTCAGGACATCTGGACAATCGAACAAAGCGATTCCTCCATGGTCCAAATGTATTTGGACTCGATTGAGACCTTCCTAAAGTCGCTTAAAAAACTCTATCTTGGCTTTCTCTTCGTCCGAGAGAACAAAAAAACAGAAGATGGGGATATTGCAATTGGGCATTACTTCCTAGTAAACCAATCCGCTTACATTTGCTGCGGAGACCGAAGCAAAGAATTGATCCATAGAATTTCGTCTAAATGTCCCCGCCTTGATGAAGCCCTCCAAAAATCGATCAAAACCAACGACAGCCTCTACGTATGGGTCGCGAAGGGTGATGTTGATTCAGATTTCGAAGGCCCTCCCAATTTTTGCCCCGACTGCCAAAAGAGATAGCTCTAGGGGTTAATATGGAGCATCAGGACCATAGCCAAGGGCACTTCTGGAGCAATCGGCGAATGTATCCGTGAGTATGTTCCAAGCAATGCTTCCAGCGGTAAGAACTAAACATGAAGTAGCCGAAAGAGGAAAGCCAGCAATGGCCAAAGCAGCCCAGGCGACTATCTGACCTAGAAAAATAGGAAGAACCACAGATCGAATCATATCAAGTGTTGATTCCTGAATTCTTCCTCTGGCATCCATGATATAGCGGGGATTTCTTGATCTCAACAAGATAGAGGCTTGATCCATAATTGGATGAGAGATCCAACCAAATACCAATCCTACACCACCGCCTACTCCCCAGTAATGGCCAACCAGAGAAGCCCCAAAGCCCGCGCCGAGAGTTTCAGTAATGAGTCCATCAATCTTCATAAGTTGAAAGATGATACCAAAAAAATATTTATGGAGGACACTAAATTATTTATATTGAGGACAGACACCCATCAACCGCAACAACATCTCATATGAAAGACAAACAATATCCTATTTGATGCTTGACAGACATGAAAAATGTAAAATTTTCTTAAGAAGATCCCCATTTTTTGGCTTCATGTTTGAGAATGAGCCCTTCCAAGACCGCCTTAGCAACCTTCTTTTCATCTGCACTGAATTGATTCATCTTCTCGAATTGCAAGCGAAGATCATCACCCGGATCCCTTTCATGCATCTCGAAGATCAAAACATCTGCACTTACACCCAGTGCAATCGCAAGCTTTCTGATGACATCTAAAGTTGGCTGGGATTTCCCACCTTCGTAGCGCTGGAGCTGAACTACGCTTATACCAATCTTTCCAGCTAAAGCCTGTTGGCTCAAGTTTTTTTCTTTACGGAGAAGAGCAAGTCGTCTAGGAAATTCCATATTTGTAAAACAGGGGGTTAGAAAAAGCTACAGTATACCTCATCAACCAAAACCATTTGCGCTAAAAGATCTTATATGATATTTATAAAACATCACATGCGACGCAATCACAGATCATTTATGACTCAATCAATCAGCTTAATCCAAGCGATTATCCTCCTAGGAAAGGAGGAGCGCTACAAGAAGCCAGCCCAATCGGTAGATCGCAAAATTGATCGGCTTGAACTAACCTCCAAGAATCTCGCTCTTGCCAAGGAACTAACTCATAGAGTTCTAGGAAGAAACCTCACCACCCTGCCTTCGAAAACTAAAATCCTGTTTCTCCTTATTGAAAAGATGGCCGAAAACGAATGCAAAGTAAGAAAAATTGAACATTCCGCCTTCCGTTTCACCAGAGAGTGTATCCGATCAAACACCGGTTGGAGCCACTCTCAACTCAGACTGCATCTCAATCGCCTTGAATCACTTCAGTATCTCCGCTCCCATCGTGATAAAATTAAGCGAGAATTCCAATACGAGCTTCGTCATAGCAGCAAATCTGTTACTACTATCACTTTCACCCCTTATGGTTAACGACCATTTATCTCATTGGGCCGAGACTACATGTATAGCAAAGTTCCCGAGCAAGGGTGGGTGTTGGGGAAGTTGAGGAATCAGGCCCTGAACATAGTCAGAACATTGGCTGAGAAACTGGGGTGGAAAGAAGAGAGTATGCCGAAATGGAGCGCTCAATTGTTGAGTAGGCCTAAGCGGACTTTAGCGCTGATGAGGGGGCTATGAGACGACTTTGCAGGTGTCCTGGCGTGACAAGCTGTTACCAATAGCAGCCTCATCTCATTTCAAGATCAAGGCAGTGAAAAGCTTAGGCGCTATATTGACACCATTTTTCAGGACATCTGGACAATCGAACAAAGCGATTCCTCCATGGTCCAAATGTATTTGGACTCGATTGAGTTCTTCCTAAAGTCACTTAAAAAAACTCTATCTTGGCTTTCTCTTCGTCCGAGAGAACAAGAAAACAGAAGATGGGGATATTGCAATTGGGCATTACTTCCTAGTAAACCAATCCGCTTACATTTGCTGCGGAGACCGAAGCAAAGAATTGATCCATAGAATTTCGTCTAAATGCCCCCGCCTTGATGAAGCCCTCCAAAAATCGATTAAAACCAACGACAATCTCTATGTATGGGTCGCGAAAGGTGATGTTGATTCAGATTTCGAAGGCCCTCCCAATTTTTGCCCCGACTGCCAAAAGAGATAGCAGAATTTTCCACTCATTTAGCATTGTGGATACACAGATATCGCACTTTGCCAAGGAATCGTGCTAAACTGTTATTCCAAGACCCTTTCTTATCAGCAGGGCGATTGCATGAATTAGGCTAAGATGTTTCACGCACCCCGTACGCTTGACTTTGGCAACGCTCCGTTTAGAGGTTGTCAAGAATTTTTCAGCAGATTCAGACGATCTATTATTTAACACTTAAATGCACGCTTTTCGTTTACTAATACGTCTCACAGATGCCGTGCAATTTCAATCAACGAAAAATCGTGGTATAAAGGGTTCGAATTTTGAGTTTTGATCATGACAATGGATAGCGATAAAAAAGAAGGAACATTCGGCCAAAGCTTAAAGAAGCTAAGGCAAACTGCAGGCCTAACCCAAAATCAATTAGCTCAAGAGCTTGGTGTGTCGCGTAGAGTGATTGACTATTACGAAAGAGAAGGACAGGAACCTGCTGCCTACCTACTAGCCGATCTCGCAAAAGTCTTGAATGTTACCGTGAACGAGCTGTTAGGGATCAAGCCCTTAAAACATGAAACACCCAAGCTGGGTTCTCGATTAGAGAGAAGGCTCAAGCAAATTGAGAAGATGAGTCCTAAAGCTAAAAAACAGATTCTTCAACTACTCGACACATTTATAGAAGCAGAACAGCTCAAAAACACAAAGCAAGTCTGATATTTTTCACAGAGGATAAGCTCAAGGAAGACTTCCCGTAAGGCTGCGCAGTGGAAAAGAACATGGAAGAGTGGACGTGCCGTGACTTCCATGTTCTAGCAAATCATAACCCTGCGATATCTATAATCCGGTAAAAGTACCGACTGCTCAAGAGGGCATCAGAGACCGGGCCTAAATGGAGTAGAACAGGCGAGATCCCAAAACCTTTTGGAAATACTAGAGAGGCAATTTTCGTTTTCATCGCATCAATCACTTCAAGACCCAATTCACGCCGGCGCATTTTGACTTCACAGATAAAAAGGGTATTGGAGTGCATTTGAATCAGATAATCAATTTGACACCCCTTTTTGCGGCCCGAACTCTTTTGGAAGTAAGGATTATCAATAACTATATCCTGAGCATGAATACCAAGAGCCTGATACAGCAGCGATCTATTTTTTAGCAGAAGGTTTTCAAGTTGGAAACCGAGCATAGGCTCCCATCCAGGCAAACTGGAAAGGGGAACTTCTAAAAACGAACCCTGTTCAATTTTTGTAAGATTAGGTTCGATATAATGGATGTAAAAGCGAAGATAATTGTCCGAAAGCCGATACAGAGTCAATTTTCCTGGCTTACCTGTTTTTAAGGACCAATCTGGATGCTTACTGACAAATCCACAGATTTCAAGAGCTTTAAGATGATGGCTCAATGTTCCGCTTGGCGAATAAGCCATTGCCTTCTGAAGAGTAGCCCGGTCTTTCATCCCCTGGCTTAGTATTGTAATGATCTTTTTATAGATCTCTCCCCTAGAACTGAAAAGATCGTTAAATATCCGATCAAATTCATGGACTAAAAGACCATTTTTTTCAAAACAGAGGCGTTTAATATTTTCATCAGCGCTTTGATGAGTCTGAATTTGCTCAAGATACCAAGGCACTCCGCCAGTCACACTCAAAATTTTAAAAAAATCGAGATCCGACCCTTTAAAGCCTTGGAGATTCAGTAATTCTCTGCATTTCGGAATCGATAGTTCTGTAAGTTCCAGATAGAGAGAAACGCGGCCAAAAAAAGCTGTGCTGTTTATGATATTTTTATCGATCCAAGTCGAAATTGAGCCGCATAAAATAAGAACAATAGATGGGTGGTTCTGCAAGACAAGATCCCACCAAACTTTCAACTTAGAGATAAATGTTGGATCTTTTGAACCCATCCACGAAATCTCATCAAAGAGAATGACAGTGGGTTTTGCTGAGAGATGTCTTGATAGATGAGCAAAAGCATCACTCCAATCACTGAAAGTAAAAGGGGGAAGATGAAATTGAGTTGCGAGCTCCCGAGCGAAAGCATCACGCTGATCCTGCGGCGTTACCCCTTTCACTGGAGCCAACCCGCTAAATGGCAGGAAAACCTTATCCTTTCCGAATTCTTCGGCAAGGCGGCTTTTCCCTATCCGGCGACGCCCCTTAATAACAACAAGGCAAGCCCGACCCGATTTTGATAGGTCTTCGAGCCTTCGCAATTCATTATCTCTTCCAACAAATGGCTTCATACACCACATGATAGATGAGCATAATCATTTAGTCAATCCATTATGCTCAAAATCGACATTTGTCAGTTTTGAGCATAATAAAATCTTAAGTGGCTTATTATAAAGGCGTGATTTAGCGAGCCTGAAGGCCGAATCAGCCTAAATAGCCAGAAATTCGCTGACTTGCATCGCCCACATCTTGGCATAAAGCCTCCGAATGTACAACAAAGCGCAATATTCACACTCTACACAGAACACCTGCAAAGTTCTTTGCAGGTGTTCTGATATTCAAACGGGTACCAGATTAGCGGTCATCCAGGCTCATAGGTTCAACAAACGTTAATTCATTGATATTCATGAAGAATTTTGTTATAATATATTCAAATATTTTGGATGTATTTATTTATGGCCAGTTTGATAACCAATGCACTTTCATGGGGACCAACAGCCTACTACGCTTTAGGGGCTATCAATAATTTAATTGGACCCTCCCTAATAAAAGCTCTCCGCGGCTCCGCCCGCCTTGCAAAGGACCTTTTTCCAGAAGTTTACACACAGGGAAAAAATGTAAGGCCCGATATCGCCATTTACCAGGTTCCCCACTTACGGGGCGCGACAGCCTTAGGGACAAGCTTTGGACCATCCGCCGTCATACTCGTCGGCAAAGATTTATCTGCATTAGATCGCCAGGCCTCAAATTACGTCTGCAAACATGAAATTTCTCATATCCTAGAAAATGACGGACTTGTAACCGGTGCATTAGCTTCTATTAGCTCCGCCCTGTCCGCTTGTGCAGTCCCCTTCTTAAAATCATGCCTACCCTGGTGGGCAGCGCCTCTTTCAAACCTCGCCCCCTTATTAATTGGACGGAAGGTTCATGACTTTGTAGTAGGCTGCTTCGAAGATAGAGCAGATCGATTTGCATCGGATCACGCAACCGTTGCTGAGTTGAGGGGGATAGAACGATTTGTACGTGGCGAAATCGAGGTAAATCAAGACCTCCAATCAACGCACCCCCACTGCTTCTCCGTGGAAGGGAATACTCACAAAACCCTCAGTGATTCCTCCCATAGCCCCCTCACCGATCGTCTTGCGGGGATAAGAGGCGAGCTCAAGAAAAGAAAACTGCCTGCCACGCAAGACCATCCGCGCAATAACGCTACTCAAATGAAAAAAATACGGGAATATCACAAAGATACTTACAAGAACGTTTTTAACCTAAACATCAGCTGAACAATTATCAAATCCTTAATGTGCGGAGCTTGAACATATCAGGATTCCGGATCATGATGCAAAAATCATCCGCATCTTTGACTTTAGAATTTCGATGATCGATCCCTACACTCTTCAGTTTACTGCTGATTTCGCTTGCCAACTGCTCTGAACAAGTAAGAAAAATATTCAGCCCCTCATTCTTGTTTATCTTCCATTTAGTTCCGGGGAAAGCTTCTGATAAAATCTCACGGGCCTCATCGGCTAATTTGATTAGCACAAATCCCAGAGCGGATGTTGTTTTAATAGAAGGGAGGATCTCTTTGGCTTTTTGGAATGCCGCTTCAACCCCATGTTCAATTTTTGCAATTATCGGAGATTGCGGACGGATTATCAGGAGCTCCCAAACATGCTTTATTCCCCATACTCTATTGTATTCCAATAAGTCGGATTCCGCTGAAAATAGATCTTTTGCAAGACATGCAATCTTAAGGAATGGATCTAAAATGACCGCGTCCCTGGGGAGCCGGCGGAGCATATCATCAACATAGCTAGGCTGATCAGAGCCAAGAGCTGCCTGATTTATAATTTGACGGCACTCATCGTCTGAGGAAAGGAGGATAACAAAACCGTGGGTATATGATCGTTGATGTCGAATAGGGGTTGAGCCGGCTGTGACAATCACTGCGTGAGCAAACTTTGCTGCCTTTACTTGCGCGAGAATAGCCATTTCACCGCAATCCCCTTTCCCGAATTTTGTCATGACGAGGCAGATTGTATTTTCTGAAGATCCTTTGAAGGGTTGTTCTGAAAACACTCTGCGGACCGCCTCAGCAACTCGAGCTCGCTGCACATCATAATCGAGAAATCGGAAGAATTTATCCCACGATACGTCCTTGCTAATCCGCCCCTCTAACTGTTCGGGACGAGTAGGCGGCATTTCTCTAATTCGATCGATTATTTGATGGGATGACTGAATCTCTGCATTTATCTCAGCCACAATCCCTCTGGCTAATTCCAAATTATTATTTAGAGTCATTACGCTGGCCATTTCAAACCCACATTTAAATTAGTCAGAACAAGATAACAAATTACAAAGATTTTGTGGAACAGGTTAAAAAAACAGTGAGAGAATTAATTCGCAGTATAGTAACCTACTCGCTCCAAAATTTTGAGGTTTTACATGGCAGCGATTGCACCAGAACAAGGTCCCAAAGTACCACAAGTTAATCCACAAGTAGCTCGAATTTAAAGGACGTTGAATGGCAAGTTCTTTGGAAATCCCAGCTCATTTACTCGAAAGGTACGTCTTCATGGATCATTTCCTTGACGAAGTTGAAAAGTACCAAAAACATCCACAAGATCTGCGGCTGAGTGCAGATCAGTTGACCCGTGTATTCGAAACTGCTGTAACACGGTTTTCTCCTACGCCTGATGATGCATTCTTCAGGAGAATTGAACCTCTTTTTCAAGAGGTTGATCCAAAAGGGTATAAACTTCGTGTAGATGCAATTTTGAAAGAAACTTTGTGTCGGGAAGCTGGTTCTACTTGGACGGACGAGGATGTGGAAAGGGCAACTAAATGCTCCCCAAAGCTTGATGCGATTAACTTCCGCGGCTGTTCTGCTATTACGAGCAAAGGCTTCTCTTCCCTTTCTAAACTTCCACTCACATACGTTGGTTTTGCATACACAAATATTTCAGATAACGACTTGGAACATCTTAAGGTGCCTACCCTTCGGGAATTGAATCTTTACCGTTGTCGAAGAATCACTGACCTTGCAGTCAAGCACCTTGTTCGAATGCCCTCTTTGAGAGAATTAGTGATTAGAGAAACCAAGATTTCTGATTCGGGGTTATGCGAGCTCCTCAACAAGTTACCTTCTCTAAGATGGATTGATGTTTCATTTTGCGATAACATTTCTAATTACTTCGTCAGAAAGTGTCAGGAAAAGTGCAAACACGTAACAATCATTAAGCACGATGCTCAAGGGCCGGGAGGTTAATCTACCCGAAGTTCGGGTACCTTTGAAGTGGAAGCACCATAGCTCCAATATAAAATAGAAATCATTTAAAAAAATGTATAATATGTCCGCCATAACGGAAGCGGCATGAGCGATTTTGGATTAGAGCACAGCGATTACATCGTTTATGTTGATGAAAGCGGCGATCATAGCCTGTCCTCAATCGATGAAGGATATCCAATATTTGTCCTTTCTTTTTGCGTTTTCCAAAAAACTTACTACTCTCTATAGTGGACCCCAAAAACTGGACAGGTTGAGTTGTTTGCTTCATGCTACCTAAACCGTTAAGCATGGGAACATAAAATGAGCAGGACACCACGAACACCAGCATTCAAGAAGAAAATTGCTTTGGATGCATTAAAAGAA
>JANPFC010000047.1:0-3075 GCA_031423235.1 Chlamydiota bacterium
ATATGGGCTGAAAGGAAATGGCTTTGCAGATCCAGGAGTAACTATCGATCCTGTGCCTGGAGATCTACACGAAGTCCGCTTTTTAGGAGAGACGAGAAATACTGCCTTTGGCAAAGCGTTATTCGATGCCGACTACACTCTTAAAATGCTCGCTATGGGCCATTATCCCTGCCAGGTTTCTGGCTACGCCTCCTTTTGCGATCGGCTCTTGTTTAAAACGATTGCTTTTCAAAATAGCTGTAACTGGCGGGTCTGGATCACGCCAGAAATGATCTCGCTTGTTGAGACCTCTGACGGTTCGGGAATGATCTTCCAAGAAACAAAAATGCAGTGCTTTGCAGAAACCCAATGCTCCAATGATCCAAACGTTCAGACTGCTTTAGAGAGCTTCGCCACCCATTTTACCTCCAATTATGAGGAGATCTCTAAAGAATATCCTATCTTTTCCGAAATCAAACGGCTGGGGCAAATCACTGGTGTTGTAAAATGGCTAAAAGATCACCAAATCCCCTTCGATCCCTCATTTTTCGCTATGTACAAACCGATGTTTGTCCAAACACCTGAATCCATTGTGAAAGTGGTAAGCCATATCCCTCCCGGGAATGTGACTCTGTCTGGAGGAATTCTCCTTCAGCTTGCCCAGAACAACTACTCGGTTGAAAAAGGAAGCGATGTAGATAATTTCAAAGAAAAAGTCATTGCAGCTCGACCTGATGAATCCAGTTTAACTTGGGAGTTTGAAGACCTCACGGCGCAAGCAGTCTCGTATGTAAAAACGCAAAAAACCGGAGACCTTCGGATCGCATTTGTCGATCTGAAGATTCCTGCGGGGGAAGAATCGGATCTCTATTTGACTCGCTACTACGACTCTTTTTCAGACCGTGATATTGGATTTGGGCGGGGATGGGCCGTAACGCCATTCGAAATCTTGTCAGCATCTGTAGGAGCCCCATTTTGTGTTGTTCGAGAAGGGAATGAACACTGGATCTATCAGCGCATTACTGATAATTGGTTTCGAAGAGAAGATGGAAATCAGTCATTATTCTTGGACAATAATCTCAATGCCGCCTTGAGACTGGAGCACGGGAGAATCGCCTCATTTAACGCCCTTGGACAGCTCATTCTTGACCAACAAGGAAGTTCTACCTTCTATTCTTACACGGATGGAATCTTAAGTGAAATCCAACATCCGCATGGAAATGTCCGATTAATAAGTAAAGAGGGCCGAATCGTCCAAGCATTAAGCAATGATGGGGGAAATCTTACGTACCATTATAACGACTGCAGATTATTAAGCTCCGCCGGCGATAAAATCCAGTATGAGTACGACTCCGACCTTCGCCTAAATGCAATCAAAAGGCCCAGCGGCAAGATTTTATTCTCAGGCAGTTACGACGATTATAACCGCCTGAGTTCTTGTAGATGGGCCATACAAAACTAAAATGCTTGTTAAAACAAGTGGGCCGTTCTATATGTAGGCTAATCAGGAGCCTTGCCCATGAATGTATCCCCACGCGCGAAAATCTCGTTTCTAGCCCTCGTATTGCTGATCGTCTCCGCCATCGACAGCAACCGGAACCTCCCCTCCAGCGCGATCTTCGGAAGCCCCCTCATCTTCTTCTTTCTCTTCTCTGCGGTCTTCTTTTTGATCCCCACAGCGCTCGTCTCGGCTGAACTGGCCGCCGCCTTCCCGGAAGAAGGGGGCATTTACCACTGGGTCAGAGCCGCGTTCGGCGAAAACATGGGGATGCTGGCTGTTTGGCTTCAGTGGATCAACACCATTGTCTGGTACCCGACGATCCTATCATTTATAGCGGGGACGCTGACCTATCTTTTTGATCCAGATCTCATGAATAACAAGCTCTATATGATCTGCGCCATTGCTCTTATTTTTTGGCTGATCACCATCATCAACCTCTATGGGATATCTATTTCAGCCCGCGTGAATACGATTTTCGCAACTGTTGGAACCGTTTTCCCGATGCTTCTCCTGATTGTATTGGGGATCATCTGGGCAGCTATGGGCAATCACTTTCAAATCCCCATCACTTTGGACTCTATTTTTCCCTCTCTTGCCAAACTAGACACCTGGACTGCGCTTGAAGCCACAGTGGGTTCATTCATCGGCATGGAACTTTCCGGCGTCCACGTCAATAACGTGCCCCATCCGCAAAAAATATTTCCCCGCGCGCTCCTTATCTCTGCAGTCTACATCCTCGTGACGATGCTTTTCGGCTCCCTAACCATCGCAGTGGTTCTTCCCGCAGCGAAGATCAATCTCGCAGGGGGACTCATGCAGGTTTTCGACAACTTCTTCCAAGTCTTCCACCTTGGAGCCTTAGTGCCCGTTATGACGCTGTTGATCGTAATTGGAAGTATCGGTGGGATGATCAACTGGATCATTTCTCCAGCCAAGGGACTACTTCAGGCATCGCAGCATAAATTTCTCCCTAAGTTTTTTGAGAAAACCAACAAAAGGGGAACCGCTTCGAATATCCTCATTGCTCAAGCCGTTCTCGTAACGATATTCTGCGCAGTGCTTCTCCTCCTCCCATCGGTGAACGCCTTTTATTGGTTCCTCACATCGCTTAGCAACTGCCTATCGATGTTTATGTATGTCCTGATGTTCCTTTCGGTATTCTGTCTCCGCACCCGAAAAATCCAGAGCGCATTTAAAGTACCTGGCGGCAGATGGGGATTGGGAGCGATCAGCATTCTTGGGCTTTTTGGGTGCGGTATGACGATCCTTTTCGGATTTATTCCTCCTGAAAACGTCGATATTGGCTCTCCGCTCCGCTACACGATTATGATCGCGGTGGGCAACCTTCTCTTGGTCCTTCCGGTCTTCATTTTGATGGGCTACCGAAAATCCAAACTGGAAAAGAGCTAGTTCAGAGATTTATACCGATCGTGATTCAAGAATCGGTTTGATAAAAATTTGGCTTGACATGCAAAATATTGAGCATGATTTTCTTAAGCGATGCTGAGCGGGCTCAGCTCATAGCGCAACACAAACGAGAACGAGACAAAAGAATCTGCGACCGGATCAAGGCTCTCCTGCTGTTTGATAAGGGT
>JANPFC010000048.1:0-7470 GCA_031423235.1 Chlamydiota bacterium
CAATTTCAATGTGAAGCTATTGCGAGATGGGCTGCGTCGATTTAAAATTTAATCCTTCTCTGTGGGCTCTGTGCCCTCTAGCGAACCCTGTTCGCGGGTGGTAAAAAAATATTTTTCGATTCTTGAACTTTTTTCGGTATACCCAACGTTCTCTAATTGCGCGCAATTAGAGAACGCTGGGTATAACAAGGGACAAGATGGACAGGATAAAAAGATAAGCAGGATAAGGATTTAATTTTTTTTCTCTTTATCCTTTTATCCTGTCCATCCTGTCCCTTAGCTATAATCGCGACAACCTATCCTTGCCTTAAAATATTTTCTTATATAAAATCTTGCCTCCTTTCAGAGGTGCCGTATTTCAATTAAGGTCCACCAAGAGTTACTCCATTTTGAATCTCACTATCTGCCGATTGATACAGCCCGGTCCTTTTGGATTTATCCCAATTCCCGCAACATCGGATTTACAGGACCACTTGTGCAAGTCACTATGGGAATCCATAGGCACTCCAAGAATTTCCTCGTCTACCAATTTAGAACCGGTACAATTGAAAAAGCAAACCGGCTAGCTCTCGAACTCTTAACCTCAACAAATGCAACTCTCCGAGCAGGCTTCAGAGCCATTAAGCCAATGGTTACTCAAGTTGGCTCTAGATATTATAGCTCTGTCGAGTTCGAGTTTTGGGACCCTGAGAGGAACGAATCATTCAATACACTCATTGCCGCCACTCTTTTCCCTCCGGATAAATTTCTGGCGAAGCAACGAGGAGCGCGAACCCATTTTATAGCAAAACAAGGGGGCGGGGAACAAAAGCAGATCGTCCGAATCAGGGAGCTATTGGGGGTCCTTAGCCTGATTACTTCAGGCAACGAGGTGGAAACTCTCCTTAGACAAAACGACGATAGCCGATTCACATTCTCACTTAATCACCTAAAATATGATGAGCTAGGGAATGATATATCCCCTTTCCTCAACCAATTTATGAATCCTGGTTTTGTGGTCACAGCCAAGAAACTTTACCGGATCTGTTTCAGCTCTAAAAATGTGCGAAGTGAAGAACCTTTATTCTGCGCCAGCCCGATCTTCAAGTTCATCGGAGAGCCTGTTTCAGGGTATTAATCCTGGAAGTCGTCAGGCTCTGGCTCAAAGTCTTCGAGCGTCTTAGACTTTTTGCCAGCAATCAGCCGAATGATAGATAAGGTGAGAGCAAGCCCGATATAACTCCATGAGAAAAGGGCCAGGATCTCGGCAAAAAAGTAGAGAATGCCATAGAGAACAAACACCGCCACCATGACAGCCAGAAAGGCAAGATGGAAGGAGGGGATTTTTAAATGAAGCACTTTCATGCTAGGGAACTTGAGCCTGCATACCATTAGGTAGCCAAGGACAATCATAATGACCGATAGAGCGATCGCCCGGTCATGGTTGGAGAAATCAAACCACTTATTTAGTAGCGGAGAGAGAAAGAATAGATTAGCTGAAACAGCAGCAGCGGCGGCAGCAGGTATAGGAAGGCCGGTAAAATTTTTCTTCTGGGCCGCCTGCAGCTCCAGGTTCCCCTTTGCCTCAGTTGCTTTCACATTGAACCGGACAAGGCGGAGGACTCCGCAAAGCGAGTAGACCATGGCCCCCGTTGCCCCGAAAAAGGATAGGAAGCTCCCCTGCTCTAAAGTCAGGGTTTTCAGCATGAGGACGGCAGGAGCCACCCCAAATGAGACCGCATCAGCCAGAGTATCAAAGACAAATCCGAATTCGCTCTCTGCATGAATAGCCCGGGCGAGCGCCCCGTCGATGAAGTCGGCAAGAGCTGCCACCAAAAGGAGGATCGCCGAGGTCCTAACCACCTCATAGTCCCCGCTTCCGGGCTCAACCATATTGATCTTAAAGATAACAAAGAGGCCGCAAGCAAGGCCAAAGGCTGTGATAATATTGGGGACGAGGTATACACGCTTCATAACCCCATAATACACCATCCCCCTTTTTCAGAACAAAAAATCACTATTTTCCGACAAAGAAGATCAGGCACATACAACAAGCGAAAATGTAATGCCCTATATCTGGATCAACCGGTTCACCTTCGCCCCTTCGTGCATCGAGCCCAGCCAATTCAAGGGTGGCAGGAGCAATAAAGAAGCCCTGTCGATTCCAATCAGCGATCGATTCCACGGCAAGAGCCCGAGTACCTGCTGCAGTGCGAGGATTTCTAAGCAAAGTAGCTAAATCGTTAAGCTGCATTCGCGTTGGCTCCTCATCTGGATTATAAAGTTCTCTCCAAGCGTCTCTCACTATCCTTGCAGGTACCGGTCTGACTCTTTCTCGAAGAGGCGCCGCCGCTCGCGGAGGCGTTCTACAGAACGGACATGCACGCGCCGGCTCCTTCAGCCAGGCCTCAATACATTCCTTATGGAATCTCGAGGAATGGGAGCAATCAAGCCGCGTGACCTGCTTGCCTTGCCAAGAACGCTCCTCTATTGGAGCATAGCAAATTGCGCACTCTTCTTTAGGCGCGCTATTATCACTCACTATTGATGACATAAAAACAATCCGCCGTTAATTAAACAGCAATTATATAATAAATTTACAATTAATTAAACAAATTCAAACAAAATCAATTTCGGGATATCCCGAAATTGATACGTGAACCAAGATTTCGGGATATACCGCTCGTGATTCAGGAATCGGTTTTTGGGCGGGTTCTTAGCGCCGAAAATCTCCTGTTGAACTTTTCGTAATGAGTCCCGTAAGATAGCGGGCTTTAAAACAACAGAAAGGAGTGTCTCTATGTTGAAACACATTTGGATTTGCGCAGCATGCTTCGTGGGCAGCTCGCTAGCAGCTGAAACAATTGGAAGCGTCGAATTCCAATTTCCTCCCTCTAATAGCGAGTGGAGAATATTCGTGGACGACAGCATCATCGAAAATTCCGCATTTTTCGATGACGATGATGACGAAGAATTCGAAATATCTGCCGACTACCAGTGGGGAACTCCATTAGATGACGAAGATGATTTGGAATCCGTTCCGTCCCGCTTTAAATTATTCACCCATAGAGAAGGCGAAGCTCTTGAAATTTTCGTCGCATTCCAAGACAACAGCCCCGAGTGGGATGAGGAAGATGATGAAATGGACACTGTAGAAACCATTCAAAAAAGTTTGGATGAGTCGATCAACAAGTATTTGCCCAACCACAAGTTGATTATCCACTCCTTGACAGACAATGGCGAAGATGACTTTGCAGAATGGGAATTGAACGACGGCATCCAAGATATCATGCATGGTATGACCCGCGTCATCACAACAAGAGTTGGCGGCGATGTCGAGTCGCTCACCGTTCTCGGTTATCTGTCCACATCCACTCGCAGCGAATACAACACGGCTTTGTGGACAAACGCCCTCAATCAAGCTCGTTAATTTTTCAACGATAGCCCGGTCATTAGACCGGGTCCATCCCCCTCAATTTGAGCGGCCAAGAAATTTTCATTTTTTTTCTAGACACGAAAGTGTAAACTACAATATATAGTGTGTTGAAGGCCCTGTGATCTACCAGATCTGGTAGGGGCGGCTAAAATAGATAAAACAAGAGAAAGCCCATAATTGGGTTTTTTTTCATTTAAACGGACGTTATTATGAAAAAACAAACAACCCACGATACAACGACTTCATTTTTAGAAGAAGCTCCCAAATCAGGCGGATCTAAAAAGGGGCCTGTCAAAGAAGCAGCGTATACTGTCGTTAAACGAAACGGGACGCTGGTTCCATTTCGTCGCGAACGGATTTTAAAGGCGATCGAAGCGGCATTCCGCGACACGAAAAAAGTAGAGGCGCTTGATACAGACCAACAGCAAGCGACCAATCAAATTGCCGATCTAGTCGTCAAGCAAGTGTTGAACTTGGCATCTAAAGGAGCCTGTTTAACTGTAGAAGGGATCCAAGATGTTGTGGAAGTGACGCTGATGAAAAACGGCTGCCATGATGTGGCCCGCGACTATATTATATACCGCGACAGCCGCAAAGCGCAAAGAGAAGGCTCTCCTCAAAACCTCAAAATCTACCGCAGAGACAAGACCACTCCTACCCGCTTCAATCCAATGAAGATCGCCTCCTCAATCGAGAGAGCTTTCCGAAGAGCGCGCAAAATCGAAGAGCAAACTACAGATGATGTGATTGGTGCGGTCAACCAGCTGACTCAAAAAATCGTCGGAGAAATGGCCGAGCTTGCGGCGAAGGGAGACCTTCTCTACATCGATATGATCGAAGATCGGATCGAGCGGGAACTCATGTCCGACAAGTACTTCGATGTGGCTAAGCACTTCATTCTCTATCGTGCAGAAAAAACAAAGACACAAGAATCCACCCCAGCTGTCATCGATGAAACTGCACCCGTCCGTCAGTTTGAGATTACAACTGCTGACGATGGAAGAATGAACATCACAGAGATCATGCTCCGCAGTAAACTCGCCTATGCATGCCGTGGGATCGAAAATCTCGTTTCAACAGATGAGCTGCTTGAGACTGCGATCACCCAATACTATGTGGGTATGAAAGAGGCAGAGGTCGATCTCGCTAATATTTTTTCTGCGAAGTCGAAAATTGAGAAGGAGCCCGCTTATTCGCAAGTTGCATCACGGCTACTACTAGATGTCCTTTACCGAGAAACAACAGGCCTCCCCGCTTCCGATTCCACATTGCCTAAGGCACACAAGCAGTACTTTAAAAAGTACATCAAAGCAGGGATCTCATATGACCGAGTTTCTCCTAAACTGCTCGATTACGATCTCGATGAGCTAGCTAATGCAATGGACCTTGGACGGGATGATCTATTCACCTATCTCGGCCTCCAGACGCTCTATGACCGCTACTTCATCCACCACGAGCAGCGCCGCCTCGAAACGCCGCAAATCTTCTGGATGCGCGTCGCTATGGGCCTAGCGCTGAATGAAGGGGAGCAGAAAAATAAGAGAGCCATTGAGTTCTATAATGTCCTTTCGCAATTTCTCTTCACTTCCAGCACGCCAACCCTCTTCAATTCAGGGACTCTCCACTCTCAGCTAAGCTCGTGCTATCTCTCCACAGTGATGGATGATCTCCACCATATCTTCAAAGTGGTAGCAGACGATGCGCAGCTCTCTAAATGGGCAGGCGGTATTGGCAATGACTGGACAAACGTTAGAGCCACCGGCGCCCGCATCAAAGGGACTAATGGCACCTCTCAAGGCGTAATCCCATTCCTCAAAGTGGCGAACGACACGGCAGTGGCTGTTAACCAGGGCGGCAAGAGAAAAGGGGCAATGTGCGCCTACCTTGAAACTTGGCACCTTGACATCGAAGACTTCCTAGAGCTGCGCAAAAACACTGGCGACGAGCGTAGAAGAACGCACGACATGAACACCGCAAACTGGATCCCCGACCTCTTTATGAAGCGGGTTCGCGATGGCGGCATGTGGACGCTCTTCAGCCCAAGCGATGTACCTGATCTCCACGACCTTTTTGGCAGCGCATTTGAGAAACGGTACTGCCACTATGAGAAAATGGTTGAAGAGGGAAAACTCAAGCTCCATAAAAAAGTGGAAGCGCTCCAACTTTGGCGCAAGATGCTGAGCATGCTCTTCGAAACAGGCCATCCTTGGATCACATTCAAAGATCCGTCCAATATCCGCTCTCCGCAAGACCACGTGGGTGTTGTCCACTCATCGAATCTTTGCACCGAGATCTTGCTCAATTCATCAGCCGATGAGACAGCCGTTTGCAACCTCGGCTCGATCAATTTGGCCAAACACGTAACTGAGAAAGGGATCGACGAGAAACTCCTTGCATCGACTGTAAAAACAGCAGTCCGGATGCTCGACAACGTGATCGACATCAACTTCTACCCAACGATTGAAGCGCAAAACTCCAATCAACGCCACCGTCCGATTGGGTTGGGTTTTATGGCCTTCCAAGATGCTCTCTACATCCAAAATATCAGCTATGCGAGCCACGCAGCGGTTGAATTTGCTGATAGAAGCATGGAGATGATCTCCTACTACGCAATTCTCGCATCTGCGGAAATCGCGCAGGAGAAAGGGACCTACCAATCCTATAAAGGTTCCAAATGGGATCGAGGCTACTTGCCAATCGACACACTCGATCTCTTAGAAAAAGAGCGCGGTGTAAAAGTGGATGTCGATAGAGGCTGCCAGCTAAATTGGGCGCCAGTCAGAGCCGCCGTGAAAAAGTATGGGATGCGCAATTCCAACACAATGGCGATCGCTCCAACAGCTACAATTGCCAACATCACAGGCGTTGTTCCATCGAATGAGCCGATCTACAAACACCTGTTTGTGAAATCGAACCTCTCAGGCGAATTCACAGTTGTGAACCCGCACCTTGTTGACAAGCTCAAATCAATCAATCTCTGGGATGAAGAGATGATCGACGACCTCAAATACTTCGATGGCTCTATCCGCGAAATCAACCGGATTCCAGAAGAAGTGAAGAGCCTCTTCTTAAATGCATTTGAGATTGAACCTGAGTGGATTATCGAGTGCGCAGCCCGCCGTCAAAAATGGATCGACATGGGCCAGTCGCTCAACCTCTATCTCGCCGAACCAAGCGGCAAAAAGCTGCATCAGATGTATATGCTCGGCTGGGAAAAAGGGCTCAAGACCCACTATTACCTCCGATCGCTCGGCGCCACCCAGATCGAAAAATCATCGATCGACGTGAACAAACGGGGCCTCCAGCCGCGTTGGATGAAAAACAAATCGGCTTCGAACAATATTGTCGTAGATCGTGAAGAGAAACCAAAAGCTTGTAATTTAGGTGAAGCATGCGAAAGTTGCCAGTAACTCCAATGAAAAGAGTCAATGTCGCCGATAAGCGGCTGATTAATTGCCACGCGGTCGACGTCAATCAACTCATGCCCCTTAAATATAAGTGGGCGTGGGAACACTACCTGAACGGCTGCGCCAACCACTGGATGCCAAGCGAAGTACCGATGGGGAAAGACATCGAACTTTGGAAATCGAATGCCCTCAGCGATGATGAACGTAGAGTGATCATGCGCAACCTCGGGTTCTTTTCTACAGCTGAAAGCTTGGTGGGGAACAATATTGTCCTCGCCATCTTCCGCCACGTGACGAATCCAGAGGCAAGACAATACCTCTTAAGACAGGGCTTCGAGGAGGCGATCCACACGCACGCCTTCCTCTATATTGTTGAATCGCTCACCCTCGATCACGGCGAAGTGTTCAACATGTACAACGAAGTCAACTCGATCCACGCGAAGGATCAGTTTGAGATGAAGATCACCCAAGAGGTGCTCGATCCGAACTTCTCAACAGCCACTCAAGAAGGGGCCCAGAAGTTCCTCGAAAACCTCATAGGCTACTACATCATCATGGAAGGGATCTTCTTCTATAGCGGCTTTGCTATGATCCTCTCCTTCTTAAGAAGAACAAGATGGTTGGAGTCGGCGAGCAGTTCCAATACAT
>JANPFC010000049.1:0-27801 GCA_031423235.1 Chlamydiota bacterium
TTGAAAATTTGAATTACAGGCAAGAAACCAGAAATGTTATCTACCTTGATAACGTTTCGAAATATAATTTCATACAGAACAAGTACTGAATCTACATAGACCAGTATTTAGTCGCAAAAGTTTAGTTTTTTATTAATTTGAATCGGCGCTTGAAGAAGGCAACAAAATCGTATTGTTAAGTTTTTAAGGGCTGTTGGTGGATGCCTTGGTATCGATAGGCGATGAAGGACGCGTTAACCTGCGAAAAGTTTCGGAGAGTCGGAAAAAGGCTTTGACCCGGAAGTATCCGAATGGGGCAACCCACTGGGAGTAATATTCCAGTATCATATACTGAATACATAGGTATGTGAAGCGAGACCCGCTGAAGTGAAACATCTCAGTAAGCGGAGGAGTAGAAATCAATTGAGATTCCCTTAGTAGCGGCGAGCGAAACGGGAATAGCCCAAACCAGAGGATTTATCCTCTGGGGTTGTAGGGCCAGTCATAACGGCTGCAGATTCTTAGCAGAATCATCTGGAAAGATGAGCAATATAGGGTGATAGCCCCGTATGCGAAAAGAGGAAGCAGTTAGATTGGTACCTGAGTAGGGCCGGACACGTGAAACCCGGTCTGAACCTGGGGGGACCGCACTCCAAGGCTAAATACTCATCGATGACCGATAGTAAACCAGTACTGCGAAGGAAAGGTGAAAAGAACCGCTGTTAGCGGAGTGAAATAGAACCTGAAACCAGCAGCTTACAAACGGTCGGAGGCCTATGCCCCTTTTAGGGGAATGGCTGACGGCGTGCCTTTTGCATGATGAGCCAGCGAGTTAGGATTTATGGCAAGGTTAAGCAACAGACGTTGCGGAGCCACAGCGAAAGCGAGTGTGAATAGCGCATCAAAGTCATAAGTTCTAGACACGAAACCAACTGATCTATCCATGGCCAGGTTGAAGCAAGAGTAAAATCTTGTGGAGGACCGAACTAGTGGGCGTTGAAAAGCTCTTGGATGAGCTGTGGATAGGGGTGAAAGGCCAATCAAAGTTGGAGATATCTTGTTCTCTCCGAAATAACTTTAGGGTTAGTCTTGAGCATTACTCTTGTGGGGGTAGAGCACTGGATCCACGCGGGGGCCTACCGGCCTACCAAAGGGAACCAAACTCCGAATACTACAAGAGCGCTCGGGAAATAGACTGTGGGGGATAAGCTTCATAGTCAAAAGGGGAACAGCCCAGATCGTCGATTAAGGCCCCAAATTCTATGTTAAGTGGGTAAGGAAGTAGAGTTTCTAAAACAGTTGGGATGTTGGCTTAGAGGCAGCCATCATTTAAAGAGTGCGTAACAGCTCACCAATCGAGAGACTCTGCGCCGATAATATCCGGGACTCAAACATAGAGCCGAAATCACGGGTTTATATCGTAAGATATAAGCGGTAGGAGAGCGTAGTATGTGCAGCGAAGGTATACCGTAAGGAGTGCTGGAGCGCATACTAGTGAATATGCATGGCATAAGTAAACGATAAGGAAGGTGAAAATCCTTCCCGCCGAAAATCTAAGGTTTCCAGGGTAAAGTTCGTCTTCCCTGGGTTAGCCGGTCCCTAAGCCGAGGCGGAAACGCGTAGGTGATGGAAAGCAGGTTAAATATTCCTGCGCCGCCTAAGACTATGACAATGGGGTGACAAAGTAAGTTAAGCATGCGGACTATTGGATGTCCGTTTAGCTCTGAGACGGGTTGGTAGGCAAAACCGCCAACATAAAGTTAGGGAGTTGACAAGGGGAACCCTCGGGGGAACCGATGATGTAGCGCGATGCTTTCAAGAAATAACCTCTAGTCGTCGATGGCGACCGTACCAAAACCGACACAGGTGGATGAGAAGAGTATTCTCAGGCGCGCGAGAGAACTCACGTTAAGGAACTCTGCAAATTAGCCTCGTAACTTCGGGAGAAGAGGCACCACAAAGGGTGATGAAGAACATTTAGAGCCCCTTGAGGTCGCAGTGAAAAGGCCCAGGCGACTGTTTAACAAAAACACAGCACTCTGCTAATTCGTCTAAGAAGACGTATAGGGTGTGATACCTGCCCAATGCCGAAAGGTCAAAAGGAGATGTCAGTCCGCAAGGACAAAGCATTGAATTTAAGCCCCGGTGAATGGCGGCCGTAACTATAACGGTCCTAAGGTAGCGAAATTCCTTGTCGGGTAAGTTCCGACCTGCACGAATGGTGTAACGATCTGGGCGCTGTCTCAACGAGAGACTCGGTGAAATTGTAGTAGCAGTGAAGATGCTGTTTACCCGCTATAAGACGGAAAGACCCCGTGAACCTTTACTGTACTCTGATATGGGCTCTTGACTTGTTATATGTAGAATAGCCAGGAGGCATTGAAGTTGTGTCGTTAGGCATGATGGAGCCGACAGTGAAATACTGGTTTTAACAAGTTGAGAATCTAACGTGACTCCCTGAAGCTGGAGCACGGACAGTGTCAGACGGGCAGTTTTACTGGGGCGGTATCCTCCCAAAGAGTAACGGAGGAGTCCAAAGCTTGCCTCATCGTGGTTGGTAATCACGAATCGAGCGTAAAAGTATAAGGCAGGTTGACTGCGAGACCAACAAGTCGAGCAGGTACGAAAGTAGGGTTTAGTGATCCGGCGGTAGAAAGTGGAATCGCCGTCGCTCAACGGATAAAAGGTACTCCGGGGATAACAGGCTTATCGCCACCAAGAGTTCATATCGACGTGGCGGTTTGGCACCTCGATGTCGACTCATCGCATCCTGGGGCTGGAGAAGGTCCCAAGGGTTAGGCTGTTCGCCTATTAAAGCGGTACGCGAGTTGGGTTCAAAACGTCGTGAGACAGTTTGGTCCCTATCTGTAGCGGGCGTAGGAATTTTGAGAAGAGTTGCTTCTAGTACGAGAGGACCGAAGTGAACGAACCAATGGTGTGCCGGTTGTCCCGCCAGGGGCATAGCCGGGTAGCTAAGTTCGGAAAGGATAAGCGTTGAAAGCATCTAAACGCCAAGCCTCCTTCAAGATAAGAATTCCCAATGAGACCCCAGGAAGATCACCTGGTTGATAGGTTAGGTGTGTACGGGTAGTGATACCTTAAGCTAACTAATACTAATCGGTCCATCGACTTGACTTATTTTTTTTAGCCATCTTCAAGAGCCGATTCAAGTTAATAACTAGGAACGCTGATTGCTGAATGCTGAACTAGAAATAGTAAAGCAGAAAGTAAAAGCGAGCCAAAAACTTATGAAATTAGTGCTTAATGCCTGTAATTCAACTGAATCCCTCACAAGGGGACGCAGGGGAGTTTAGTCCCCGCTGTAGATCAGCAATTAGCAATCTGCGTTCAGAAATCTTTTTCTGGTGACCATAGAGAGGGGGAAATACCTGATCCCATCCCGAACTCAGAAGTCAAGACCCTCGTCGCCGATGGTACTAGCCGCAAGAGGCTGGGAGAGTAGGTAGTCGCCAGATTTTTCTTCGCCCTGATTAGAGCAATCTAATCAGGGCTTTTTTTTGCCCAAATTTTTTTCAAATGATAATCGCAAAGACGCGGGGCCGTAAAGATTCAAATGAATGTACTTTGCGTCTCAGCGTTTATCATTTGGGGAGTGCGAGAGCTTGCCTCGTCTCTCAGGGTTTGCAGTTAATGATGAGTTCTTGTATGGGCTTCTGCCGATTTAATATTTTGTGACAGCCAATTCTCTCATGGTCAATGAGTTGCTGATTTTCTCTGGTGAATTTGTTCGTTTTGTTATTTACAAAATTTGTTGGGTCTTCTTATTAGGGGATTTAGGGAACTAAATAAGGAAGGCCCTTACATGAAAAACAAATTTTTAGATAATCTTTCTGTCTGGTTGTTGCTTCTCGGCGGTATTTGCTGGGGCTTGATCGGAGCGTTCGGTTTTGATTTGATCGGCTCGATCTTCAATTCTGACTCAGGAATGATGTCTCCAATTACCCGCATTATCTATGTTTTAGTTGGCTTGTCTGCCATCTACCGCATCATTCTGTGGGCTCAAAGCCGCAAGTAATTTTATAGCCCTAATTGGAAACAATTAGGGCTTATCTTATGCCGAAATAGGCTGCTCTGCTTTCTGAATGTATCCCTGACGCAGTTCTGCGCTATAGATCAACCATAGCCCCAGAGAGACGATCCCAGTTGATAGGAAAATCACTGGCGATAATGGCTCACCTAAGAAAAACCAGCTGCTTATAGATGCGAAAATGGGGCTGAGTACGCCCATGAATGAAAGGAATGTGGCTGTAAACCGTTTCAGCATCATGCCGTAGATGTTATAGCAAATGATATTTGAAATCAGGGTCATGATTAGGAGCCCTTGTGTGAAGGGGCCAAGTGCTGACGCAGCTACTGGAAACGGGGTCCATGGCTCGACGAGGTATGAGTGAGTGAGGGCAAATAGGCCTCCAATGAACATACTGACGCCATTAGCCATAAGGGGGGAGACTTTCGAGTCTTTTACAATAATTCGGAGGAGTACCCACCCATAGACTGTGCAAATCGAGGCGGCCATCATGGCAAGTTCTGGCCAGGAAAGGTAGAGGAGTCCAGAAAGGAGCTCATCAGAACCTTTTTGAATGGCAAGAACTGGGACAATGCCGGCAACGCCGATACTCATCCCAATCCATTTGCGCCGGTTCATCTTCTCTCCGAAATGGAGGTAGGAAAATAGGGCGGCAAAGAATGGGGAGAGGGAGTAGATAAAACAAGTTTTAGCAGCGGTAAGGTGCTGCAGGCTCCAGAACTCAAAGGCATTCGTGAGGTAGATGCTGAAGAGGGCCAAAATGGCAAATGAGAGGAGTTGTTTAAGTGTGATTTTGAAGGCAAATCGATCTTTTAGGGCCATAAAGGCGAGGAGAATAACTCCTGCTAAAAGCATCCGCGAGGCAGTGAGAAATAGGGGGGGGCAGTGGACGAGCGCCATCTTCCCCAGGGAGAACATGCTAGACCAGCCCGCATACATGAAAATAACTATCAAAATTGACATGCGCTAGAGCATACCAGGCTGGTGTCTATAACATCAAGAATGGATATTTAAATATTGTCTATATCCAGTGCTACGGGTCTGTAAATTTCTCTATTATAAATTTGATTTTGGGTGATCGTCTGGACGGTGGCTTGCGCCTCTCTTAAGAACCCTCCAGCCGCTGCTGAGAGTTGCCACCTTTCTTCTGGAATGACGAGCTGGGCTATAACAGCGGCTCGATCTCCGCGGGAAAGGACGTTATATTGTCCGTAAAGCCGATCGATATTAGCTCTATTTTCTTGGTTTCTTGCAATTCGTGCCTCATTTGCTTGTCCGACCGGAAGGTCGACAGGATCGGGAATTACTTTTGGGAATAAGTGATCGGTGCGATGATCCCCCAAATGTGTTCTTGTGCGTAAATAGTGCGCGAGTAGGCTGGATGCGCACCATTGAAAAATATCAATCGGTGCATCTCCTTCTGCAACAGCTCCGCCATTTTCAATTAATTCCTTGTACTGCATGACTTTCGGTTCAGGGTGAAAACGGAAGGCGCCTCTCAGGCTGTCAGCAAAAAATTCGGTGTGTCTGACTGGCGGGAATGCTGGGTAAGGGGCTTCGTTGATTCTGGCGATCGTCTCTGCGTCAAGGGCTCTTCCTGGCCGGGGAGGCGCTTCGACTGGCGCGGGCGGACGGGGCGCGGGGGGGATAAATGGTCTGATATTAATGGTTCGCCGAGGGGAGCAGAGCTGATAGATGCGAGATGCGGCGCTTAAGACCAAATCTGCCAGTAGCAAGGGGACAACCAAGAGAATGGTAAGAGCGATGGTCCCCACTTTTTTACACATATCAAGATAGTTATTGGAGTGGGAGTGCCACCTTCGCGAGGCGGTATCTAGTAAGGTATGGGTGAGTTCGAATGGATGGTAGTTTTGAAGAGAGATACACATAGATTTTTTTCGCCAAATGTTGTATTGTAGGACTCGAAAATTTATCTGTTTTTGGGTTTTTCTTTAAAGAGAATTTGTGAACGAGCTGGTTTTTTTATTCCATATTTTTATTGTCATCGGGTTTGTCCTGGGGGCTTTGCGCCTGGGGAAAAGCGCTTTGATCTCGTTCATCGCTTTGCAGGGCGTTCTTGCCAATTTATTTGTTGTTAAACAGATGGAATTATTTGGCTTTTCCGTGACTTGCAGCGATGTGTTTGCCATCGGCGGAATTTTATCTTTGAATCTCCTTCAAGAGTATTTTGGAAAAGAGTCTGCAAAGCAAGCTGTGAAAATTTCAGTTGCGACCCTTTTGTTTTTTGCATTCATGTCCCAAATCCACCTTCTTTACTCTCCTGCTGTTTTCGATACGACGCAAGAGGCTTTCAGGGCCATTTTCTCTCAGTCGCTCCGGATTGTGTTCGCATCGCTCGGCACATTTTATTTAGTTCAGCAGTTCGACGTCCGCTTTTTTGGGATGCTCAAGGGGAGGCTCCCGCTTCGCGTCGCGACCTCCCTTATATGCTCCCAACTCCTCGATACAGTCCTTTTTAGTTTCCTTGGCCTTTACGGCCTTGTTGAATCTGTATTCGATATCATTTTAGTCAGCTTTCTCATCAAATGCTTGATCATAGCTGTCAGTTCCCCCTTCGTTGTATTTTCAAAGAGATTTGTGAAAAATGAACTTCCGATTTGAGCTGATCCATCGATCGAAGAAATCGCGCGCCCGTGTGGGACGGATCCACACGCCTCATGGGGTGATCGATACGCCGAACTTCGTGGCTGTCGGGACGAATGGGACGCTTAAAGCTCTCGATAACTGTATGGTCGATTCGATCGGGCTGCAGCTCATGTTTTGCAATACGTACCACCTACTTCTCCAGCCGGGGCCTGAAATTGTTCGGCGAGCGGGCGGGCTCCACCGGTTCATCAATAGACAAATGCCGATCATCACCGATTCAGGGGGCTTCCAGGTCTTTTCTCTTGCATATGGCTCTGTAGCCGATGAACTAAAAAGCCGCGGAGCGAAAAAGCGGGATGGCCACGTATTGAAGATTTCTGAAGAGGGAGTCCACTTCCGCTCGTATCGAGATGGGAGCAAGGTTTTATTGACTCCCGAAAGCTCGATCCAAACACAAAAGGCGCTCGGCGCAGATATCATTATCCCGCTAGATGAGCTCCCTCCATACCATATCGATGCTGATAAGTTGAAGCGGTCTTTAGAAAGGACGCACCGTTGGGAAAAACGGTCGCTGGATGAGCACTTGAAAAATCCTCAAGGCCAAGCGATGTATGCAGTGATCCACGGCGGCGTAGATCCAGAAATGCGCAGGCACAGCTGCGATACGTTAAGCGCGCTTCCGTTTGATGGGTTTTCAATTGGCGGATCGCTTGGGAAAACAAAGCCCGAAATGTTCGAAATGCTTTCCGCTCTTCTTCCGCGGCTCCCAGACGAAAAGCCCAACCATTTGCTTGGGATTGGCGATCTTGAGTCTTTGGAAGCTTGTATTCCCTTTGGCATCGATACATTTGACAGTTCCTATCCGACCCGGGCGGCCCGCCACGGTTTTCTTTTAACTGGGGAAGGGGGAATTAAAGTTGAAAAAGGGGAAAATGCAAACCATTTCGGCCCCATAGAACATGACTGTACCTGTTGGACATGTCAAAATTATTCACTCGCCTATCTCCACCATCTTTTTAAGGCCAAAGAATTGACTGCGTACACTCTAGCCACCGTGCACAATTTGCACTTTATGGTAGAGCTGATGCGGAAATATCGTGCGGCAATTCTCCAAGATCTTGTATAACGGATCTTTCAACTTTTTGGAGGACTTATGGCAATATTCAAAGCAGAAAAAATAAAGAAAACCGAAACGCCCCTTCTTCTCCACCCACCGGTGATTGAAGCAATTTTCGAGCTCCGCTGGGAAATCGAGAACGATCAGCAAAACGGCCGGATGCGCGATCCATCTTACCCAATGATGTATGGACGTTTGTATGAGCGGCTGAAGAAAGATTTTCCAGTAATTGAAGATCTGCCAAGCGTTCAGGCACATCCTGAGACAACACCGTTTGTCCCTCGCCACAGAATGAGAAAAGAGAGAAACGGCTATCCGCTAATCCAAGTCGGGCCAGGCATCATCACTGTCAACGATGCTAAGGGGTACTGCTGGACCAATTTCCGTGCACTGATTTTGCGCCTGGTTGAGTCTGTTGCAGATTTATATCCAGCAACGAATCAGCCTCTCAATTTCATTAAGAGCGAAATCCGCTACGTAAACGGGATCCGCTTTGACATCGCAAGAGAAAATCCACTCTCCTTTTTGGCTGAAAAGCTCCACATGAAGGTTGAATTGGATCCAGAATTATTTGAGTTGAACCGATTGAACGAACGGCCAAATGCAGTTGGACTCAATTTGTCCTACGCTTTGGAAAAACCGATGGGCAATTTGGCAATCAGCGCAAATTTAGGCCAATTCGAAGGGAAGCCTGCTTTCATTCAGCAGACGCTCATTCAGTCTTTTGGCGAATTGACTCCTTCCGATGTTGCGGGCTTTACTCCTTGGTTGGATGAAGCGCACAACGTTGCTGAAAATTGCTTCCAAGTGTTTTGCAAGGGAGCATTAATGGAGAAGTTTTGCGGCGCATGAATAAACCTTTAAAACGCATTGCAATTACGGGGGGCGCAGGCCAGATCGCCTATAGCCTCCTTTTCCGGATTGCCAACGGGGACTTTTTGGGCCCCGATCAGCCGGTCGCTCTCCACCTTTTAGATTTGCCAGTAGGCGAAGAGGCTCTAAAGGGTGTGAAAATGGAACTGGATGATTGCGTTTTTCCCCTTTTAAAGGAAATTCAGATCGGCAGCCAGGCAGAAGAAATGTTCGGCGGAGTCCACTATGCATTTTTAGTGGGCTCTAAGCCTCGCGGTCCCGGAATGGAACGAAAAGATCTTCTCGCAGATAACGGGAAGATTTTTGTCGAACAAGGGAAGGCTTTAAACGGAGCGGCGAGCAAAGATGTGCGCGTTTTGGTTGTAGGCAACCCGTGCAACACCAATTGCCTAATCGCCATGCATCACGCGCCAAATATCCCGCGCACCCATTTCCATGCAATGACCCGCCTCGATCAAAATCGGGCCGTCTTTCAATTGGCCCAAAAAGCGGGCGTGGGCATTGAAGAGGTGACTCATGTGACGATTTGGGGAAATCACTCAGCGACTCAAGTTCCCGATTTCGTAAATGCGAAAATTCAAGGTCATCCTGTCTCTAAATTGATCCATGATCGGAAATGGCTCGAAAATGAGTTCATCCCGATCATCCAAAAACGGGGAGCACAAGTGATTGCGGCTCGCGGCAAGTCTTCAGCTGCCTCTGCTGCTAATGCAGCGGTTGGTGCGTTGAAGTCTATTACAGTGCCAACGCGTAGCGGCGAATGGTTTTCTTCTGGAGTTTATTCAAAAGGGAACCCTTACGGCATCGATGAGGATCTCGTCTTTTCGTTCCCTTGCAGATCAAAGGGGCAAGGCGATTTTGAGATCGTAAAAGGGCTCAATGTAGATTCTTTCTTGAAAGAAAAGATCGCAATGACGCAAAAGGAGCTCATGGAGGAGCGCGATTTAGTGCGCGGATTACTGAAGTGAGAGAAGGAATACTTTTTGAAGTTACTAAAGATTCGCTCGAGACGGGCCTAAGGGGCATACCCGTAGGCTATTGCGTCACTTCGGCTGTTGATCCAATGAAAGGGCTTACCTATGTGGGCCGGCCGATTGCAGAACTTGCCGCTCGGGAGCCCATCGATCTGATTTATCTCCTCTACTATGGAGAAATGGGCAGCAAAGAGCAGATTGCCCATTTCCAAAAAGAATTAAATGAAAGAGCCCATTGCAAACCAGAAACGATGAAGGCCATTGAAGCTCTCCCTCAAGCGGGCCACGCAATGGATCTTTTTGCGGCAGCCCTTTTAATCACAGGTATGTACGAGGGGACGGGCAATTATCGGGAAGATTGTCTCAATGTGATCGCGAAGCTGCCTCAGATTGCCGCTTGCGTGATCAATCGGCATGCTAAATGGGGGCCAACTCCCCATTCTAAGCCTGAATTGGGATATATTGAGAATTTTGTCCACATGCTCAATTTGCCAGGGCCTAAAACACCTGAGTTGATCCAGGCTATGCGTCTTTTTAATGCAATTCATTACGACCACGATGGGGGCAATCTCTCTGCCTTTGTCGGAAAAGCTGTCGCCTCAGGACTTGAACACATGTACGGTTCGTTGGCCGCTTCAATGACCGCCCTTGCTGGCCCCCGCCACGGCAGAGCGAATCAAGACTGTTTGGAATTTGTCCAAAGCGTCCTTGAGGCGGTGGGAGAACAAGCAAAAGCGTCAGATGTGGAAAAGCTGATCCGCGATAAGCTCGCGAATAATGAGCTCGTTTTTGGATTTGGCCACGCTGTTCTCCGCGTCGAAGATGCGCGCGCCACAGTTTGCTACAACTATTGCCAAAAGCACTTTCCCAGCAACCCCCTCGTCAAAATCGCGCTCCTTCTTCGGACAGAAGGGGCGAAGGTTTTAAAAGAGAATCCAAAAATTTCAGATCCGTATCCAAATATCGATGCGATTACCGGATCGATGCTGACTGCGGCTGGTTTCCCCTATCCAGATTACTACACAGTTCTCTTCGGGCTTTCTCGAACGGTTGGGATCTCGATCCAGATCGTCTATGAAAGAATGGAAGCTCGCGGTGGAAAAGGAACTCCAATTGTCCGCCCCCTTTACCTATATAAGTCGCGTAAATGAGAACTAAATATCCTCCAATAGAGCCCTACAACACTGGTTTTCTCCCAGTTCCCGGACACCAATTATATTGGGAAGAGAGCGGCAACAAGCATGGATTGCCCGTTATTTTTCTGCATGGCGGCCCAGGTTCTGGAACTGAAGCGAGCCACCGGTGTTATTTCGACCCAAAGATCTATCGGATTATTTTAATGGATCAAAGAGGCTGCGGGAAAAGTACGCCCCATTCGTCTTTGAAAGACAACACTACTTGGCATCTTGTCGACGATATCGAGAAATTGAGAGAGCATTTAAGAATTGATAAATGGGTTGTTTTTGGCGGTTCTTGGGGAAGCACACTGTCGCTTGCCTATTCTGAAACACATCCGAGCCGTGTGCATGCAATCATTTTGCGAGGGATTTTCCTTGGCCGGCCAAAAGAATTGGAGTGGTTTTACCAATTTGGCGCTCACTTTATCTTTCCAGACGAATGGGAAAAATTTCTCGCGCCGATCCCCCATGCTGAGCGGGCGGATATGCTTCATGCTTACTATAGGATGCTCACATCGCCTAATGCTTCGTTGAGGAAAAAGGCTGCTGCCGCATGGTCAGGCTGGGAAGGGGCGACCTTGAAGCTCATCTTCGATCCCACTATTTTTACGCAGTTCGTGGAAGATTCTCATGCTGATGCAATTGCCCGCATCGAATGCCACTACTTCGTCGATAACTGCTTTTTCAAGACGGATAATTGGCTGATTGAGCAGGTGGGGGCAGTTCGAAAGATCCCCGCCATCATTGTTCAGGGGCGCTATGATATTATTTGTCCGATGTTAAGCGCTTGGGAGCTTCATAAAGCGTGGCCAGAGGCTAAGTTCGAAGTGATTAAGGATGCGGGCCACGCTGCAAGCGAGCCTGGAATCATCGACGCCCTCATCCGGGCAACTGATTCTGTCGCACAAAGTTTCCATTCTTTGTAGGAATAAAAGTCCCTGTGTCGATAAATTTTCTGAGCTGGCCAGAGGCTACGTCGTACCACAATTGGCTTTTTGCGGAGCTATAAGGCCATCTCCAAGCTGAAACAATCTCAAGTTTCAATAACCTCCCGTGTCCAGGAACCTCTTCTTCTCCCATTTTGGTTGCAATAACAGGCATAAGGAATGGTGCGTGCGCAAGAAAGGGGACGTGATTGAGGAAAGAGGGGATTTTGGGAATGATCGCGTAAAATCTGAGTTCTCTGTCATTGGATTGAACAAACGGTCTAAGTCCAACCGCCCGTTGTTGAATCAATGGGATCCGCTCTTCCAGCTCGAACGTTCTTTCGACCGGCTCTTTGCCCACTTCATTAACCCGTACCTGGACAGGAGTCCCCTCACCCCCATTTTGAACGAGATGGACCCTTTCATCGCCCATTTCATAGTGGTATTCTTTGAGAGTGAGATTGGGGCGGTACACAGAGGTGGAGGAAAAGAGATCGCAGTCCTGCTGGGCTATGACAACTTCAGGAAAGTGTTCGATCTTCCAGGTAGTTTGAAGGGAAAGGGTGTCGGTCGCTTCATTGAACCCAAACATTTCTGTGGGCCGAATCAAACCAGCGCCATCGACTCCAGCGACAGGCACTGCCGGTCGGATTGGCAAAACTGGAGCCGCCGCCTGATGGACGATCACTTGCGGAGGCGGGGGCGGGAGGGGCTCTGCTTCTGGACAGAACGGATCAAATAGTTTTTCCGGTTTCCCAAACGCCTGCCAGGCAAGCCAAATGACTGAATTCACAAAAGGGACCATCAGGGAGACTCCTTGCAGCCAGCAGATGACCCTTTCCGATAAAGAAAGATGCGTCGGCGCAAGAGACCTATCGACCCCTTTCCAGGCCATATTGATCAACTCAGACCCTTGTAAATAGGGCTCTAGGAGGTTGTTGTGGACCCATTCTCTATTTATAGGACAAATTTGCATACGCCCGAAAGTATAAGGAGATCACGGTGAAAAATGAAAGCTTTTTTTGCTCCTCTTGACCCTCACGTAACGTGATTGTTTAATATGGACTCATCCAATAAAATCAATGGGATTTTATGGGGGTAAATGGCGGTCTATACAGTAAAGAAATTAGCGAAGCTTTCAGGAACCAGCATTCGGACGCTCCATTTCTATGATGAGGTGGGGTTGCTTAAACCCGCCTATTATGGCGCCAATGGGTACCGGTACTATGAGGAAAAACAGCTTCTGCTCTTGCAGCAGATCCTGTTTTTCCGCGAGCTGGGTGTTGAGCTTAAGAAGATCCAAAAGGTCTTAGGGCGGAGCGATTTTGACCAACTGGCTGCTTTGCATTCTCATCGCCGCACCTTGGAAAAGGGGGTGGAGAGGACCAAGCAGCTCATTCAGACCATCGATAATACGATCAAACATTTGAACGGTAAAATAAAGATGAAAGACAAAGAAATATTTGATGGTTTCAACATCGCTTTGGTAAAGAAGTCAAAAAATGGGGAGTCCTATACGTCCGCTGAAGAAATCGTCGGAAAAAGCGTTAAAAACCCAACGAAGAGTGTCAAGGACGTTCAAGAAAGGGGGAAAGCCTTTTATGACAATATCACAGCGAAGACTCATGCTATTTTCAAAGATCTAATACACTGCATCGAAAAGGGGCTAGATCCCGCAACAGATGAAGTGCAAATGATCATCAAAAAACATCATTCACTTGCTGATGAGATTCACGATGCCAATAAGGAAGTGTATAAGGCGCTCGCTGAGCTGTACAGGGACCACCCTGAATTCAGAAAGCAGCTAGATCCGTTTCATCCGAAGCTGGCAGAGTACATGGCCGAAGCGATGGAGATTTTCGCTGATCGAAAACTATAATAATTAGATAGGGGGCTTTACAAAAAGCCCCTTTCAATCAATTCATTACGGATTTGTTCAAATGACTCAAATCGAATGGCGTCCAGGCCAAGAGATTGGGCGGCTTCTATGTTTTCGACAAGGTCGTCGATGAAGACGATTTGAGCTGCAGGGACGCCGAGCTTCTCAATCAGATATTCGTAAGCTTTAGGATCGGGCTTTTTAATCTGATTTGCGAGTCTGTCATCGATATTTGAGAGAAGAGCGACTGGAATTTGCTTTTCTTTCAGTTGATCTACGAGTTGAAGCATCGCAGGGTTTGCACCAAGGGCATTTTTCATCACCGATTTCAATCTTGCGGGCCATTCAAGCGGCAGTTCAATCCCCCTTTCAAGGGCAAGGCTGAGCCAGAATTCCTCATCGGTAATGCCTGCTTTTATAGCCTGCCTCTTAACTCGGTTCACCCGCTCGAATTCATCGTCGGTTAGATTGAAGGTTTTGCATAAGAACTGGACTATGGTTTTCCGGTCGGGCTCCAAAGTCATGACACCGCCAAAATCAAAGACAACTGCACGCATCGAGTTTCACCTATTGCAAATAAAAGTAAACAAACCAAACAATAATTCCGATTGTATGGAAAAGGGGAATGTGATGCAAGAGACTGGGAAAATTGGATTTGATGACTTTTTAAAGGTAGATATCCGGGTGGGGACAATTATTGCGGTTCATGATTTTCCAGAAGCTAGAAAGCCCGCATTCAAGCTCGATATTGACTTTGGCGATTTGGGAGTTAAGAAGTCGTCTGCGCAGATCACGCAGCACTATAATAAAGAGCAACTGGTAGGTAAGCAGGTGATTGCGGTAGTGAATTTTCCCCCAAAACAGATCGGCAAGTTTTTCTCCGAAGTTTTAACCCTCGGCTTGCCGGATGAACAGGGGAATGTCGTATTGCTTGAGCCCACTCTCAAAGTACCGAATGGGAACAAATTGTTCTAAACCATTCTTATGTTGGCCGGAAGCTGTGTCCAGATTTCTTTGGTGTTAAAGAAACGGAGAAAGCTATTTCTCGTCTCATTGATATGGCGAGAAGGGTCTCGAGCTCTTAGCGCCTCTCTCAATAGACACATCCTGTATGTGGATCTACGGCCCGCTTGAACGGCCGGGTCGACATCTTGGGGCGCGTCGGGCAATGTGGCTCTCACCCAAATATTTACAAGTTCGCCTGGATTGAGTCCCATGCGCGCTTCGAATATTTCCAAATCGTCAACAGTAAATACTTTGCCCAAAGCATCTCTATATTGCGGATGGCCATATTGATTTTCGCCCTGAATGCTGCCCAAAAGGTTGAGCGCCAAGTTGCCAAGATGGTAGTATTGATCTTTCCCAGCATCAACAAGAAACTGTTCTGGTATAATTTCATCGGCTTCTACCGGATCGTTTTCTCCAGCTCCCTTAAAAGCTCTTTCAAGCCTGCAAACTTTAACTTGCTGCTGAGGATCCATCGACATCCTCAAGACTCTTTGAAGATCATCTACTCCGGGTTCTTTTCGGTCTTCATCATGATTTACGAGCGACATTGCAAGCTCTCTATCAAGGTTATTTTGGTGCTTTCTATCATCTGCTTGCGGGAGCATGGATCTTTCAATCGCTGCTGAAAGTTCCAATTCTTCTCGCATAGATAGCTGCTGCGGAGCTGGAGGGCGGCGGACTGTAGCGGCGGGCGGGACTACAGGTAGGAGTGTCGGAGTTTTTCTGAAGCATCTTCTGGCTGCGTCGGGCAGCCATGCTAGACCCTGTCCAATGGCAGTTGCGGCAATGATTGTGAGGGGATTTGTTATGGCAAAACCATAGACTGCTGCCGCCGTGATCGCGCCGCCAATCCCAGTTTTGGAGATCGGGTTTAAGCTTAAGTAGTTTGTGGCTATTGACGTCATTATTATTCTCCATTATTAGTGGATGTATATTATATTTTAATGACGTTTATTTTGTATAAAGAGTTATTTAGTTAGATAATGTGTAGAAAAGAGCGGGAAATGCGGTGTCGATAAAGCTTGGTTTGCTGGTCCAGTCTAAATTTTTATTTGGTTCGTAGTCTTCTGGGTTAACTGCGAAATGGGCAGCGGTAAAGACCGTCCCGATGGCCGTGCAACGCATCAGGTCGACATAAGCGCTGCCAAGGTGTTTGATCGCATTTTTACCGCGCTTTTCGACGAACTTCTCGAGCGACTTTTGCCAGTCTGCTTGAGGATCTGATGATTTCTTGAAAAGTCTTGTGGGTAGATAAATAAGCCCTGCGATTAAAAAGGCGGCGGCCTCAACAACAGCGGCTGCCGTGTGCCATAATGTTCCAAAGAATCCGAAAATCGCGGAGGTTACAGCAGCGCCCAGAAATCTGCCGGCTGCGCACATAATGCGCCAAATCAAAATTTTATCACTAGTTGTTGGTCTTCCTTCAGCCCAAAAAGATAGAACCCTTCCGCTAAAGCATTTGACCTTATCGGAAGGCTTATAGATGGCAGATTGAGCCAAATGATCTGTTGGCGCATCGGTACGGGCCCTTTCTGGGAAAGGGGAAAGAATGCTCGGATTTGTTTGAAGTTCGACTGCCATGTCTAATATTATAATGATTTTATCTCTACTAATCAATTGTTAGTTTGGTAAAGTTAATTTTTTAGTTGTTTGGTTGTAATCGGTTTGCGTGATAAAATTTTCGGGTTATGGCGCTTATCGAAACCACTATCTTCGTTACAAATTTGCCGCACTATGTACAGATCGACGTTGTCTATGGGGTAGGAAAGGAGAAGGTTCCTCCTGCTCTTCGATTTATTTGTGCGCGGGTGGAATCTGCTTTTAAGGAATCCTACATTGAACAGCTGAAGACGAACCTAGAATATACGATGCCTGCTGTTTCAATTACGGTAATTGATCCGCTTTCAGACGGGCTTGAAATGCCCAAATTATCCCGATAATCTTCTGATTTCTTGTTAAAAATGATTTGGTTGTAATTGTTTTGTTGTAATATAATTGTCGTTAATTATTAACGATGCGATGGTAATATGTCTGTAATTTCGCCTGTCAGTTATAGAGAGTTGCTCGATGAGATTGCTTCAATGGAGATGCAGATTAGAGGGATTCAAGCATTTTTTGAACCGAGTCCGCACAGAAATGCTGAAATTAGAGCTCTGAATGCCGCGATTGCTGAAGTGAGAAATCAAATCTTTTCCCTGTTGAATACACGCAGCGGCGGCTAATAAGAATCTAAATCGTTTTTCCTAAGAAGGCCAATCGGCCACGAATTCTTTTGATGACAAATCAAAATTTCATTAAAGTCCCTCTTGAGAAATACAATTAGGGAATTTCATGAGATCGAAGACTGCTCTTATTTTTGCCGCTTACCTGATCGCAATCCAAGGACGGGCCAATGTCGGTCTTTTGGGGGGCTATACGAGCAACATGCCCACTAACCCCTATGCCGCTGTTGTGCTTGCTGCAGATGGAAGCACCCAATTTATTTCGGGGCTTCCAACGAATGGGGCCATATACTCCGCTGGATTTAATGTGCAGGATCTCGGACTCCTTGGAGGGGTAGAAATCAACTTGATGCCCATGACTTTTGTTCCCCTTGTTGCCCATGTGGCTGCCGATGGGACTTTTACAAGGCTGAATTCAGCTAGCCTCCCTTTGGATGGAGCCATTTTTTCTGTTTCACTCAATCCATTAGGAATTGGCCTCATCGGAGGACAAGCCCCATTCCAAGCGATGGCTTCTGATATATATGCTGCCAAAGTCATGACGGATGGATCCATCCAAAATCTCAATTTACCGCCGCTCCCTCCGATGTCCAATACGGCGGAGATCAGTTGGGTTGCAATCAATAGCACTGAGGTGGGGCTTGTCGGGGGAAAGTACATCAATAGCATGGTCGTGCAGACTCCCTATGCAGCTTTGATTTTCGCGGACGGAACGACTCAAGATCTCGCATCCGGCGCCAATTTCCCCGCGAGCGGCAATATCAATACAGTTGCGATCAATGACTTAGGCATGGGACTGATCGGTGGAAGGGATTTATTGAATAATTCTGCCTACGCCTCTTTTGTCGAATCGAATGGAACTCTGACTCAAATTCCTTCGGGCGGATTTCCGGTAGGGATGGGATCTATAGTTACTGTCGGCATCAACATCTCAGGGGTAGGTCTTATTGGAGGCTTAGATGAGGCCGGACATCCCTACGCTGCTAGAGTACAGTTCGGCGGCGCCCTGCAAACTCTTTCTGATGCCGTTTTTCCTAAACCGGTCGTCGGAGGAATCGGTTCCGTATCGATCAATAGTGCAGGAATGGGGGTCATCGGCGGCCAGAACAATAACTTAGGCTATGTTGGTTTGGTCTCGCCCGATGGGACCCTTACATCCATTTCCGATCCTGCTTTTTTTACTGCGAACTTGGGAATTACTTCTGTGTCGATCAATGAGGAAGGAGTCAGCTTGATTGGGGGCTTAGACACAATGACCAACATTGTCTATGCTGCTTTAATTGCTCCGAATGGAGCGCTCACTTCTTTGCAAGGGTTTCCATTGATGAGTGCCTTTGCGATCAGTGTTGCTTCTTCTAGAAACGCTTTTTTCGTAGGGCCAAGCTCTGTCGGTTCTTACACTGCTCAAATCAATACGCTTCTTGCCGCCTCGAAGGCCGTGGAGAATCATATAATGACTCTCCATAAGAAGCTTTGGCGAAATGAGAAAACCGAAAATCCAGAGTTGGGATACGTCGCTCAGTCTGATTTCGAAAGAAATCCGATGGCCAGGGTTTGCTGTCCGAAGCCGTCATCCTTTACCTTTTGGGTTTCCCCATTTTTCGACAAGATTCATCAATCAAAGCAAGAAGAGATCCCTTCTTTTACAAACGATACCTACGGGCTGGTCTCGGGGCTCGACTATTGGCCAACTGAAAGCATCGTTTTAGGGGGGAGTTTGGCCTATGCTTTTAATTACACCCATTTTTCCGAATCTTTAGGCCATGCAAAAACCAACCAAGAAATGGCCGTTTATTACACTTCCTACCAGGGCGATTTCATTTTTGTGGATGCTTCTGTCTGGGGCGGTTTCTACGAGACAGCAAACACCCGGCATACTCTTGGATTCATCTCTTCCAAGTCTAACACGCACGGATGGCTTCTTTCCCCCCATTTTGAAATCTGCGCAACCAATTACCGAGATTTAAAATGGTGGCTCATTGAGCCGTTTGGCATGGTTGACTGGGTCAACAATTGGCAACACGGGTACAAAGAAAAGGGGTCGTCTGGACTTAATCTTGTTATTGAGGGCCAATACAATTCTCTTTTGCGCAGCGAAGCAGGCCTCCGTTTCTACGAAGTGCTCACCTATGAGTGGGGACGGATCTTTTTAGAAGAAAAGGGGAGCTATATTAATCGGGCGCCGTTTCATTTCAATCCGACAACTACATTTTTCGTTGCCTCTCCCTCCACATTCACTGTTGAAACTGGAACGAATCAAATGCAAAATTTAGTAGGAGCGCAATTGAACGCGGCATTCGTTCCTTGGAGTGATCGATATCCTTACGGACAAATCGATTTCCGAGGGGAGTTTGGATCCACTTTCATCTCCTATTTTGCAAGCTTTGAGATTGGGAAGAAGTTTTAAGCCATACAAGGATCGACATGGTTCCATTAACAACAATTTCAGCTTCGCCAGCTCCGCATCTCCTCAACCCAGATAGAATCGTCAACGATCGAACCTTATCTGTGATTCATTTCATGACGGCCAAGCGGCACTTGGAATTGCGCGAGGTCAGAGCTTCCATCGGCAGCATCTACAACGCAATTTCCCTTTATGGAGGCAATGTCAAGTATTACTACTTAGCAATACGAGCCACAGCCACCCTCGGAAATTTTTGTGACGCGATCGATATGGCGACGAAAGTTTTAGTGTCTTTTCCCCATGATCCTGAACTTCGCCTTCTTCGGGCGGAATGCCATTTCAATAATAGAGATTGGTTCAATGGTTTGGCCGATCTCTATTCAGTGCTAGAAAAGGATCCAGAAAACGGCAAAGCGCTCCACTTATTGCGCCTGGTGCAGGCTCTTCCTCAGCACGCCTAGTAGACTCTTTACTCCAGTCTTGCTAACCCTTTTTTGCGAGTTTTTTCAAACATCCAGTTAAAGACCGCAAGCGATCCTGCGAGGTAGAGAACGTTTAGCCCCATGCTGATCCAAAAATAGTGAAGGGGGAATGTCCCGGTCGCTATGATCGAGCGCATCCCTTCAAAGATGTATGTTGTGGGAAGGCAAAGGGAGATCGCCTGCGCCCACTCGGGAAGGACGTTGAGCGGATAGAAAACTGCGCTGAATGGGGCAAACACAAACGCGATCATCCAGGCTAGCATCTCCACCTTGTGTCCCCAGTAGATGATCAGACTGGAGGAGATGAAGGAGAGGGACCACCCGAAGATGAGAAGCGATGCGGCAAACGGGATGAATGTCCATCCAACAGTAAAGACGTTTAGAGAAAAGAGGATGTAAACGGCAAGCCCGCCAAATGCGACTGTGATGAGCAATTTACAGAGGCAGAGGAGGAGCATTCCGGCAATCCATTCAGACAGCTTGAGGGGCGTCGAGAAGAGATTAACGAGGTTCCGGTGCCAGAATTCTTGCAGCAGGCTGACCGATATGTCGACCGAGCCGCGCCAAGTGATTTGCCAAAAGATGAGCGCAGTCATCAGAATGAGGGGAAGGTTGTCGACGTGGCTCTGGGTTTTGATCCAGTAGGAGGTAAGTCCCCAGATCAAAATGTCCACGAGAGGCCAATAAAATAGGTCCGATAGTTGGTGGAGCCCCTTCTTGGCTACGTAAAAGTAGCGAAAAAAGACCCCTTTGATTCTTAGCCAGTTCATTTGGTTTTCTCCGTGATTTTGAGGAAGTAGTCCTCAAGAGATGGCTCTTTGATTTGAATGCTGGCGTACGAGACGCCGGCTTGCATGATGCTGTTCAGGAAGGCGGGGATCTGTTTCTCGTCGAGAGAAAGAGAGATGATCCGGTGATCTACTTGATGGGCTGCCTTAAACTGTTCGGCGAGCGCGATTGTCCTCTTCATCCCGTCTGTGATAGTAAGCCGGAGAACGTAAAGAGAGACGCTCTTCGCAAGATTTTCTGGAAGGTCGTCGGCAATGATCTTTCCGTTCTTTAGAAAGATTGTCCGGTCGCAGAGCTCGGCCACTTCTTCCATCTTATGCGAGGTAAAAAGGATCGAAAGACCCGTTTTATCCCGCTGTTCAAGGAGGAATTTGACCACTTCAAGCGATACATCTGGATCGAGCGATGCGGTGGGCTCGTCGAGAAGGACGATTTTCGGCCTTGTGAAAAACGCTTTCACGAGCATGAGGCGGGTGATCTGTCCTGCAGAAAGGGCTGCTATCGGCTCCTTTTTCTTGTCGAGAATGCCGAACCGTTCAAGGAGCGGATCGGCTCTCTCTTCATAGTCCTCGAATCCGTAGAAAAGGCCGAAGCATTTCAGGTTTTCCTCAATTGTGAGGATGTAGGGCAGGCTCGTATAGGTGCTGGCAAACGAGATCGATTGGAGCACCTCAGAACGGTACTTGGAAAAATCTTTCCCAAAATAGTGGATCGAGCCAGATGTCGAGGAGAGTGTTCCAAGCAGCATCTGGATCGTTGTTGTTTTTCCCGATCCGTTAGGCCCGAGAAGCCCCAAGATCTCCCCCTCTTTGAGATTGAAAGAGATCTCATCGACAGCAGTGAACAGCTTGGTTTTTTTGCCGTACACTTTCTTCAGATTTTTCACGCTTAAGTTAAACACAAAGAACTCGAGTATATATTGCGCCCTGAAGAAAATTTCAGGTGAATGATGAACCCTTTGGAAAGGGCTGGCAACGATGAGGAAAACTTAGATTTTCATGTTGGACTCTAAACTTGCATCAAGTATAATTCACACTCAACTCAAGGTCAATATATTTATGAGATGGGCAGATATTGAAAAGGCTTTTTCTAGAGCGGTCATTCTTTCGTTTTCAAGAAAAAAAATGATGCTTACGTTCCCGGTTCTTGTTCTATGCGGAGTTCTCATTGTTTTTTGTAGAGCCGTTGCCTATGACGCAAGCGATTGGATCGCGATGAGCTTGGCATTTCTCCCCATTTTGCTCTCTTCTGGAGTCCTCTTGGCCCTCGGAGTCCTACTGATCCGGATCCACATTCATGAGGTGAAGGGGCTCCATTTGGGATTCCGTAGACTGATTGCCGGCTCGGTCGACCTCATAATGGGAACATCATACCTCTCAATTCCCCCTATCATGGCCTATCTCTTCCTTTGGATGGCCCTCGGCCTTTTTTATCTCCTCCAAGAGATCCCTGGCATTGGCGATTTTTTCAGCGTCGTCCTCGCATTCGGCCCCTTTTTATTGATTTTTGGCTCGCTCCTCCTTTGTCTTTTTAACCTGGGACTTCTCTTTTTCGTAGCTCCAGCCGCAGCTTTTCAGCCGCATAAGAGATTTTCTCTCGCAAAAAGAGTTTTGAGCCTGTTTGAAGGGCGGATTCTCGGCAGTTTTTCTCTCTTTATGCTTGCCCTATTGCCAATCGCCCTTGTCACAGGCCTCTTGATTTTGTCTGCGATCCTGACGAACTCGGCCCCCGACAAGTCCCTATCTGTTGCGCTCGAATGGTTTTTTATCATGCTCCCATTCTGCGCAGTGCTCACTCCCGCTGTGATATTTTTCTTTAACTTCGCCGCAGAAAGCTATCAGCTCCTGCAAGCTAAGACTACATGAAAATTGCAGTTGTTGGAGCAGGTTACGCGGGTCTTGCGCTTGCCTGGCACCTTTTACAAAAAAATATAGATGTCACTGTCTTTGACGGGGGCCTTGGGGCATCCCACGCCTCTACCGGCCTCCTACACCCTTGCCCTGGAAAAAAAGCCATACCCACTTGGCGGGCTGTTGAGGGGATGCAGGCCGCAATCGAGCTCCTCGAAATAGCAAGCAATGAAAGGCCGGTTTTTGTACGGAACGGGATACTTCGGATTGCTGCGACGGATGAGCAGAGAAAAGAGTTTGGGGGAGACCAGCTTTGGATTCCTGAGGGGATTACCGTTTATTCTAGGCTTTATTTGGAAGGACTGAAAAAAGCCTGTAAAAAAGCTAAGTTCGAGACCCGTTGGGTTCAGAATCTGCAAGAACTCGATGAGTTTGATGCGATCATTTTAACAACCGGTGCTGAAACGAACCAGCTGGTCGATTTGCCCTTAAAGAAGACGATTGGCCAATGCCTGATTTGCAGGTGGTCGGAGCCCCTTTTGATGAGCCTCCTCTCTGACGGCCACATCACTCCAACTGAGGACCCAGAACTGTGCCTCGTCGGGTCAACCTATGAGCACACCGATAAGCCTGACCCAAAAAAGGCCCTTGAGCTCCTGGATAAGGCGGCTCTATTTTACCCGGCCGCCAAAGATTTTAAAATTGTGGAGATCCGTTCGGGAGTCCGGGCCTCACCCAAATTGGGCTACCGACCGATTGTAGAGCAGCTGAACCCGAAAACGTGGGTTTTCACAGGACTTGGTTCTAGGGGGCTCATTTATCACGCCCTTCTTGCTGGCGAACTCTCTTTAAAACTGGTGAACTTATGAATTGGATTGCTCTTGTTATTGCGGGCATTTTTGAAATCGGCTGGGCTTTAGGTCTGAAATATACCGAAGGCTTCACGAAACTGGTTCCCAGTCTTTTCACGGGGGCTGCAATGGCTGTCAGCTTTCTTTTGCTGAGCTATGCGTTGCGCACCATTCCTGTGGGCACTGGGTATGCTGTTTGGACCGGGATCGGGGCTGCTGGTACGTTGGTTTTTGGAATGGTGTTTTTAGGCGAATCGCGGGATCCTATTCGGATCGCTTGTGTACTTGGAATTGTCTTTTGTATCGCCGTTTTAAAAATCATAAATAAATAGCTCATCTCGGCTTGCAATTTCGGCCTAAATCATTTATTATTGCCCCCTTATGAAGGGTACATTTACATTCTTAGGAACAGGCGCATCGGCAGGGGTACCGGTCATCGGCTGCAAGTGCGCTGTTTGCCATTCTCCCGATCCCAAAAATAAGCGGTTTCGCCCTTCTGGCCTTATCCATGTTAAGGGGAAGTCTCTCTTGATCGATATCGGCCCCGATTTCAGGAGCCAGGCGCTCCAATTTGGCGTTGATCATGTTGACGGTCTATTGCTTACGCATACGCATTACGATCACATAGCGGGGATTGACGAGGTGAGAATTTTCAACGTGAGGCAAAAAAAGTCGCTTCCCTGCTTACTCTCCAGAGAGAGTTTTGAGGAGATCCGGAAAAGGTACTACTATTTCTTCAATGAGGCGGGTTTAAGCGCTAAATTGGACTTTATCCCCCTCGATGGGGATATGGGCGAGGTCGAATTTCTCGGGATCAAAGTGGGATTCTGCAGCTTTTCTCAAAGCACGATGAAAGTCTCCGGCTTTCGGGTGGGAGAATTTGCCTATATTTCCGATATTCAGAAATACGACTCTTCTATTTTTGGGGCGCTGAAAGGGGTGCGCAAGTTGGTGTTGAGCGCGCTGAGACCTGAAGCCAATCCGTTCCATTTGTCGTTTGAAGAGGCTGTTGCTTTTTCGAAGCATGTGGGCGCAGAGGAAACCTGGCTTACGCACGTGGGCCACTTCCTTACTCACGAGGCGATGAACGCACTTCTTCCCCCAGATGTCAAGATGGGCTATGATGGGCTCAAAGTGGAGTTTTCATGCACGAATTGATCCAACAGCCGTCAAAACCTGGACAGGGACGTCTTCATGACCTAAAACCGGACGAAAAGAAGGCGCTTCTCATCGGCACCTATACGCAAAATAATGAGAAAGTGTGCATTGAACAGCTCAATGAGTTGGAAAATTTAAGCACCACATTCGGGCTGGAAACCGTAGCGAAGCTCACCTGCCCAATCCGCGCCTATGATGCGGGGATATTTGTCGGAAGCGGCAAGGCGGAAGAGATCAAAGCCCTCGCCATTGAAAAAGGTTGCGAAGTAGTCATTTTTGACGATGAACTTTCTCCGCAGCAGCAGCGCAACTTGGAAAAGCTTTTCGAAAGGGTCGTGATCGATCGGACTGAGCTGATTTTAGGGGTTTTTGCCCAGAGAGCACAAACGCGCGAAGCAAAAATTCAGATCGAGATGGCCAATTTCCAGTATCAGATGCCTCGGCTTAGAAGATTGTGGACCCACTTGCATCGGCAGCGCTCTGGCGGAGCTGGCGGCGGAGCGGTCAAAGGGGAAGGGGAGAAGCAGATTGAACTCGACAGGCGCATGATCCGCCGTCAGGTCGATAAACTGCGAGATGAACTCAAAACTGTTAAAAAGCAGAGGGAAACGCAGCATCGCCTTCGAGAAAGGACACGCATTCCCACTTTCGCGATCATCGGCTACACAAACGTCGGCAAATCGACTCTGCTTAGAGCCCTCACCGACGCTGACGTTCTCGTTGAGGATAAATTATTCGCCACGCTAGATCCAACTACTCGCAAATTCGTGCTCCCAAATAAGCAGGCGATTCTTTTAATCGATACGGTCGGCTTCATCCGGAAAATCCCCCACCTTCTCGTCGCTTCGTTTAAAAGTACCCTTGAAGAGGCTGTTGATGCCGATATTCTCCTTCACCTTGTCGATGTAAGCAATCCGCATGCAGAAATGCAGGCAGAGTCGACCTACGATGTCCTGAAAGAGCTCGGCGCTTTGAAGCGTCCGATTGTCACCGTGCTGAATAAAGTCGATCAGGTTCAAAACCGGCTCATGATTCAGAAGATGCGGATTAAATATCCCAAAATCATAGAAATATCTGCTCTTAATAAAACGGGATTCGACGAGCTGCTCGCGCAAATGGTCAAAGAAATTTCTGCGTTAAGGAAAGTAGTTAAGCTCAGAGTTCCGCAAAGCCACTATGCTTTGGTGACTGAGGTCATGCAAGAGGGGAAGGTCATCTCTTGCGAGTATGAAGAGAATGACATCCTGCTTGAAATCGAAATCCCCCACCACCTCGAGCGGAAAGTTTCCCATTTCGTTGTAGTATAGTATGAATCTTAAGAGCTTACCTCCGCAAGAACGGCCGAGAGAGAGACTCTCCCGGTACGGCTGCGAGGGGCTCTCTTCCATTGAACTTTTAGCCATTCTTTTAGGCAGTGGGACTAAAGAGCGTTCTGTCCTCGAGCTTGCCGCTGATCTCTTGGGCCATTTTGGCTCAGTGAATGCACTCGCAGAGGCGACTCTTGTAGAACTGACGGAAGTGAAGGGGATCGGGGAGGCGAGAGCGATTCAAGTCAAAGCGGCCTTCGGCCTTCTTGGGCGTATTGAGAAAAAACCGCCAGCCGCTCTTCTAGATTCTCCTGAAAAAGTGTATGAGTTGATCCGAGGAGAACTTGAGGGGCAGAAGATCGAGATGCTGATGGTGGTCCTCCGCGATGTGAAAAAGGGATTCTTGCACCGCGAAGTGATTTCTAAGGGGACTTTGACCGAGCTCCTCCTTCACCCTCGCGAAGTATTCCATTTAGCCATTCGGCATCGGGCTTATAGCTTAATTTTGGCCCATAATCATCCATCAGGAGATCCAGCCCCTTCCAAGCGGGATATCGAAATAACGAAGCTGCTCGTTTCTGCTGGTAAAGTGGTGGGAATCGAAGTGGCAGATCATCTCATAGTGGGAAATTCTGGCTTTGTTTCATTCTTCCATCAAGGCCGGATTGACTTAAAACAAAGCGGATATTAATCTCTTCGCTCATTTTTTAAGGAGATTCATATGGCTACAGTTACAGCGTCAACTACAAAACTCCCCAATATGTACGGCGGTCAACAGGAAGCTTTCGAAAAAGCAAGCGGGAGGGTGGTTCAGACGGGAATTGACTTCGTACGCAAAGCGGGTGGGGATTACAAACGGGTTTTCTTTGATCTTTTGGGTATTTTCGAGAAAGCCCGCGGCGATATTGCGAAAGGAGCCGGAACTAAACATGCGGAGCAGTTTGGAAGAAGAAGAGATTCAAGCGGCGTATCTACTTGCTACTACACCTATTTGGATCAGCAGTATTTGGCCTATGGAGATCGAATTAAAAAAATATTGGCTGAACAACTTCCGGCATTGATGGCTGGAAAAAGCCCCAAAAAGGGAAATAGCGATTGCCAAATCCACTTTAGAACCTTCGATATCCCAAATCCTCAGAGAGCTTCCGATTATTTACGACCGCTTAAACCCGTTCAGGAAACCCCGGAAGAAAAAAGCTCTGAAGAAGTGGTTCAGGCGCAGTCTGATGAAATAACCGCATTTCGTAAACGGCTTCTTGCACTCAAAGAAAGAGATCCAGCGAAGTATCAGTACATCAACGATTATACAACTGCATTGACCTATAAACAGGAAGCGAATATGGCGGTCGATCTATTCTCTATTCCGCCGAATTTGCTCCGATTTGTTACTGCCGAGGTGTTCTGGAAGCAAGGGGATAAATTAATCCCTGCTACCTCATATACCTGCATGTACGACTCTACCCTCTCGCCTGATGATGCGGTGGAGGCATTGAAAGAAAATCCGACGGTGGTCAGAGAGTCGGGCCGAGGATTGCCGCCGCTTGTTCAACAAAAGCCGTGTGTATTAGTCAAACACATGGATCGGGAGCACATCCAGGACACTCTTGAGGAAGTTGCAGCTATTTTCGAAAGGGCTCTGACTCGGGAAAATCCTGATGAAGACACTTTAAAAGGAGATCTTGCCGCCATGCGCCATAGGTTTAGCTTCGCTATGCCCGAAGAAAGGGGCGCTGGGGCGATTGCAGAATGGTTAGAATCGACTGTGGCTGGAGTGCATGGATTTAGAGCCAGCAGAAGTCCGGATACCATGGGCGATTTAGAGGCGCTGACAACCCCCTACGCCCCCAATTTCCCGAAAAAGTATGCGTCCCATCTGACTCTGGAGAAAATGGAGAGTTAAGCTGTTGGTCTATTTTAAGGAAGCCAATTTTCGATAGAATAATTAGCTCGTGCATGCTTTGACTGTTCTAGTACTCAGTTAACAAAATTTTTACCGTTTCGACTGCGTCAAAGCTGCCAACAAATCGACGATAGTAAAGTGCCTTGTATAAAACAATAAAAGGCACATTACGTTCGTCGATTTTTGGCGCTTTAAAGCAGCCGAAAAGGCAAAAATTTTTTTAACTGAGTACTAGTATCTCACGTAATC
>JANPFC010000050.1:0-9347 GCA_031423235.1 Chlamydiota bacterium
AACGTAATGTGCCTTTTATTGTTTTATACAAGGCACTTTACTATCGTCGATTTGTTGGCTGCTTTGACGCAGCCGAAGCGGCAAAAATGTCGTGAATAGAGTACTAGCTTGAAGAATAGTGGCTCGTCGTGTAAACTCTCAATAGAAATTTAATTTTAAATATTCGGATGAATCATGAAACGTACATTCCAACCCAGCAAACTCCGCCGCAAGAAAACACTCGGATTCCGTGCTCGTATGAAGACACCCGGGGGCCGCAAGGTCATCAACCGCCGCCGCCGCCAAGGCCGCAAAAAACTAGCCGCTTGATCTTTAGTAAAGAACTGCGACTACGGAAGCGGGGCGATTTTCAACGTGTAGCCAGAGAGGGAAAACGGCTTGTTGGCCGTTATCTCTGCGTTGACTGCCGTCCCGCGAAAAAAGCAAGGCTGGGGATCAGCGCCTCAGCCCGCTACGGCTCGTCTCCTGAAAGAAACCGGTTCAAACGGCTCGTTCGAGAGGCTTTTAGACATAGCTACGCAACCCTCCCCTCCCTCGATCTAAACGTCATCCCCAGACAGTGCGCTAAAAAGGCTACCTGCTCAAATATCACGGATGAATTAGTACGCCTATTAAAATGAAACTCAACGCCCCCCAAGAAAAAGCTGTTCATACTACCAAAGGGCGCGTTCTTATTCTAGCAGGAGCGGGCAGCGGCAAAACAAGGGTCATCGTTTACCGGATCGCCCATCTCATTCAGCTAGGCGTAAGCCCCCAATCTATATTAGGACTCACCTTCACCAATAAAGCCGCCGCTGAAATGCGGAATCGGCTCGAATCTTAAATCGGCAAGGATATTGGGAAACAGGTCACCCTCTCCACATTTCATAGCTTCTGCATGCAAGTCCTACGGAAGGAAATTGAAAAACTGGGATACACGCGCGAATTCAGCCTATATGATGAGAGGGATATCCAGCGGCTCATTCAGCAATTGACGCGGGACATGCTCGGCCACGAAGGGGAGCTCCCCTCGATGGCTCCAACAATGGCCGCTCTTGCAGATGCCGCCAACCAAGGGTTATCTGCTGAAGAAGGGACCTGGCACGACTCCTTTTCCAAAGACCTATACCTTCGCCTCAATTCCTCGCTCAGAGCCTATAATGCGGTGAGCTTTGACAGTTTGATCACTCTGACCACTCAGCTTTTCGAACAGCACCCAGAAACGCTCGAACGGTATCAAGACAGATATCAGTATCTGATGATCGATGAATACCAAGACACAAATCCGGCCCAATTCCGCCTCGCAGAGCTCCTCTCCGCCAAATACCAAAACTTATGCGTAGTTGGAGACGACGACCAATCGATTTACGGCTGGCGCGGCGCCGATGTGAAAAACATCATCAATTTCAAAGCGGACAGCACCATTAAATTGGAGCAAAATTACCGTTCCACATCCTCGATTCTCGAAGCGGCCAATGCGGTGATCCAGAATAATAAAAATCGGCACGACAAAAAACTCTGGAGCGCATCGAAGCACACAGATCCAATTGAAATTTTCCATGCGCCCACCGATGCGGATGAGGCAGTAGCTGTTGTGAACCGGCTCATTAAACTGAAAGCAGAGGGCTTAAAATGGGGCGATATGGCCATTTTATACCGCTCAAACGCTCTCTCTAGGCAATTTGAGGTGGCCCTCATGCAAGGCGCTTGGCAAGCAGCCGACGGAAAATGGATGCGAGGGATCCCTTACGAAGTATTTGGGGGGCTCGAGTTTTCTGAAAGGAGCGAGATCAAAGACCTCCTCGCCTATTTGCGCGTCATTGCGAATCCGCTTGATCAAGAAGCTCTTCTCCGCATCATCAATGTGCCGCGCCGAGGCATATCCGACTCCTTTTTAGACCAGATGACGCAAGTAAACCGCTCTCAAAACGTCCCCTTATGGAATATCTTGGAAAGAGAAGACAAAAAAGCGGTACGCGCCTTTGTCGACCTGATCACCCAAGCCCGCTCCCATTTTAAAAATCCCCCCTTTGGAGAAGCGCTCACCTGGCTGATTGAGAAAATCAACTATAAAAAGGCGATCGAAGAAGAGGTCAAATCGGAAAAGATGCGCGAATTTAAGTGGGAAAACGTCCAAGAGTGCGTCAATGCGCTCGCGCAAGCCGAAGAGGACAATTTGCAGGACTTTATCGCGAACACCTCGCTCAACCGTCAAATGATGCAAACCACCAAAAAGACCAATGACGACAAAGTGCACCTCATGACGTTCCACAGTGCGAAAGGTCTTGAATTCCCCGCCTGCTTCCTTGTGGGGCTCGAAGATGGGATTCTTCCCCATGAAAAGAGCATGATGCAAACGGGTCTTGAAGAAGAGCGCCGCCTCTTTTACGTCGGCATCACCCGCGCGCAAAAGCATCTCACCCTCAGTATGTCGCGCGCACGGATGAGGATGGGAAAAACAAATCCGACCAACCCCTCCCGCTTCCTTTACGAAATACCAAAGCCGCTCCTCAAAGTCGTCGACCACAAGATTTTTCTATGAAAACTGTCATCCTGCGCCACAGGCGAGAAAACTTGAAGAAATGCTCGCTCCGCGGCCTAGAAACCCGGCCCGATCTTGAGTTCTATACCTATCCGGTAGACACCCTTCCCGACTATTCGAATTTTCTTCTCCTGAAAGTGGGCGCGCCTCCCCTCACAATCGAAGATCGCGATCGGGGGCTCTTCCTCATTGATGGAACGTGGCGCCTCGCACAGATAATGGAAAAGCAGCTCCCATGGAAAATGGAAGCCCGCAGCCTTCCCTCAGGCTACCGGACTGCCTATCCCCGCCGCCAAACAGACTGTCCCGACCCAGAATCAGGGCTCTCCTCTATTGAGGCGCTCTATATAGCCCATCTTCTCCTCCAGCGCTCTACAGAGCACCTCCTCGACACCTACCATTGGAAAAACGAATTTTTGCAAACCAACGGTTTCTTAGACAGTCCCTAATGAGGGCAGCTGCAGCTTGTCCCTTGCAATCTGACAATCCGCGCTTTGTCAATCTCTCTCCGATAGCACTTGTAGCATGTCGGGAAGTATTTTTCTTCCGCGCCGAGCTCAACAGACGGCCCTTCGGAGGTAGCAAGGCCATTTACGTGCTTCAGGTTCATGATCGACTTCCGGTTGCAGTAATGGCAAGTCGCCTTCACCTCTTCGATCGAATCGGCCAGCTCCATCAGCCTTGATGAGCCCTCAAAAAGGTGCGATTTGAAATCGGTCCTTAGGCCGTAGCACAGAATTGGAATGTCAAAGTCGAGTGCGATCCTGCGAAGCTCTTCAATCACTTTCGCAGAGAGAAACTGCGCTTCATCGACTAAAATGCAGCTTACGCCGCAATAATCGACTCCTCTCAGCGAGTTTTCATCCACGATGAGGATATCTGCCTGCATCTCCAAACCGGCTCGCGATTTAATCCGCTCTTTCCCAAAACGGGTATCGAGATCTGGTTTTGCTAAAATGATTTTTTTTCCCTGCTGGCGGTAGTTATGAGCAACCGCAAGTAAGTTCAATGTCTTCGCGCTTCCTACTGTTCCGTGCCGAAAATAGAGCTTCGCCATAACGCCTCTTGTTAGCTTAAAGAGAACACATTACTCCTTTTACAATTTCTAAAAAACTTTTTTGGAAGAGTTGAGACGAATAAGTAGTGCGATTGAGGCGAAAGCCAAGAGACTTAAATAGGGAGTATATCCTGCGAGGGTGCAAGGAGTGCTTTCTCCGCAGAGCGCTCCGATTTTCAGTGCAGGAAACACCTGAATCAGTGATTGATACGATGCGAACAGCCCCCCGAAAGCGACGAGGGGAAGGCAGTAGAGCGCCAGTTTTGAGTCGTTATAGTAAAACGCGAACCCCAAAAACAGGGCTAAAGGGAACATTCCGATCCGCTGATACCAGCAAAGGCGGCAAGGCTCCATGTGAACCACTTCCCCGTAATACAAGCTTCCGAAAAGAGCCACTAAAGCGATCACCCAGGCAAAATAGAGCGAGTGCTTCTGGATCAGCCTCATTTCGCCCCCAGTTTCTGTTCGATGTGATATTGAACAGCCTCGAATGAATATGTGGAGCCCGGCTCGCCGTTTACATAAAGAGCTGGAGTCCTAAATTGGCTCCCCATAATTCCCGTAGCCCACTCCAGATTTTTTGCCAGTTCCTGATTGTGGCACCCATTTTCGATACATCTTTCGAGCTTTGCGAGATCGATCCCGCCCATTCTCCGGGCGAGCCGGACAAGATCTGCAGATTTGATCTCCCCTTCATGACTCAAAAGGGATTTTAGGAAGACGAAGAATTTGCCTGGATTCTGCTGGTGCACCTCTAAAGCGGCGTTTGCAATCGCTTGAGATCCAGCGAGAAATGAGACAGGCACAAGAGTGAACCGAACTTTACCCGACTTAACGTATTTTTCCTGAATTTTCGGAATGATCTTTTGGCTGAAAGCGCGGCAATTTTTGCATTGAAAGTCCTCGATCAAAACGATTTCGATCGGCGCGCTCGATTTCCCAATGGAGGGAAATCCGATAGTCCTTCCCACAAAGGCAGAGTTTTTCCGATATATTTGGCTCACAGCGGCCACGCTAAAGATCAGGAAAGCAGCAGACAACGTCGAGAGGAGGAGTTTTTTTCTTAAGTCCATATTCTCCCCATACACCAAGGCCGGTTTTATTGGGAAGTGGTCAAAAAATTAAAGAATAGATAAACTCCACGCCCCAAATCAGGGTGGTATATGGCGGCAAGTGTTTTAGGAAGACACATTCAGCAAAAAGCTGAGAATCAGGATTGGGTATTTGAATGCCTTCAAGGCAACCCCGAACATTTTCCCTATCGCCCTGACGCAAAAGGGAAAGCTACGATAACGACCCCCTTTATTCCAACTGATCAGTCTGAGGCTTACATAACCCCGCCCGATGAACCCTCTCCCCTATTTGTAGTAAACATTCCGATGGGGAGACTCCCCTCAAGGACTCTTGATTATTCTAAATACTCAGCCCTATTTGAACTTATTCGAACGGAATCATTTGGAGATACAGACGAGGAGTCAGCTGAGACTGTAAAAACCAAAGTCGCAGTTGTTTTGGGTATCAATCAAGTCAAATCGATTGATCCAGAGCTAAACCGCAACTTTAAAAGCTACATTCAGGACATTCCTCTGATTGATGGCGTAGTGAGCCGCACGATCGGCTTCTTCTGGCAGCCTGAATGGACAACCACGAAAAAGAAGGCCTATCCGCTCAATAAAGGGTTTCAGATTCTGAAAGCGATTTCCTCCCAAATGGCGGAAAAGGTCCGTAAAAAACATGAACAACCGAAAGGGCTGGCTAAATCAATTTCTTCGCAGATTCCATTTCAAAGGATCCGGGAGACAATCAAGAATTCGAGATTTACTCGAGATTTTGTGAAAACGATGGAAGAAGACGCCCCCGATTCGACTATCTATTTCACGATCATGGACGACGATTGTATAAGTCTGAAGGGATCGGCAACAGGCGAAGGGATTTTTTCTCGTCTGGATGCAGTGATTGCTGAGCATGAGGAACCGTCGATTGTAAGCTTGGGGTACAGTCTTGATGAAGATGAGCTCCCGCTTCTCCGCCTCGCCGTTGAAATAGACATGGCGGTCCGCTCCACCATGCCGATGCCCTACTTTCCCGAACCCTGTTCAGCCTTCAAAATTCGTCGTGCTGGAACGCCGAATTTTTTACGAACGCTCTCGTTTATCGGAGCAGGAAGGGGATTGGAGTCACGCCGTTTGACTCAAAGCGGCCTCCGAGAATTAATAGATGGGGCAGTATTTATAGGCGATGGCGGAGTTGTGACGACAGCGCCCGATCGGATGAAAACAGTCTACAATCAAAGCGTATTGGCCCTCACAACCGCCATTCTCATGAAAAAGGGCTCGCTTCAAGCTCTTAGAGGCCGAACGCTGCAAACCCATGCATTTCCAAAGCAGTGGGCTGACATTCTTTATGCTGGCCTCCCCTTTTCCTGTTCTCAAGTAACCGATGCGACAGCTCCAATGATGCATATTTTCAATGTATACGACCCAATCTCCAGGATGTTCGACGGGACAGCCGTATATACTTCCAAAGTGTTTAAGCGGGTGATAGCGAAATACAACGATTCCCTTACGGATGCTCAAACCAATCTTTTGAATACAGCCAGAGGCAAGCTCTTTAATCTTGGAATGGAAAAAAGTACGGTCGATTTAATTCAAGAAACAGCGAAGCGCTCAGGAGCCGCCATCCATCAAATTCTCCAGAGGGAAACCCAATAGCAGCCACATTATGAAATACTTACTCTTATTCCTCCTCCAAATCCAGATGGCATTTGCTCTATGCGAGGACTGTGAGATCTCCATGGAGTATGGAGATACATATGTTGTCGCAGACACGGCTGTTCGCAATGCAGTGAAACAGGGGTTAAATCGCCCTCCTTATCCAAATTTTATAACCTTTGATTGGGTTTCTGATTTATTGGACAAGAGGAATAGTTACTCCGGGTATCGAAGAAGATTTGAATATTTATTGCAGTGGTCTGAAGATAATCTTGCAGATATTATCCCCCCTGTCAAACAAGACATTCAAGAACTCAACGAAAAAATTGGAAGTTTGCAATCGTCAATAGATCCAGACGTGAAATCCATTCAATACCATCAGTATTTTCTAAATCAAAAAACCTCCTATCTACAGGACATAATAAAAGAGCTTCCCATAATTCAGTCAACGCTAAGTCAGGGGCTATCTGAAGTCACCCGCTTATGCGAACAAGTTTACACTCTTTGCATTGAGCAACATAACGACAAGAATTCATTCTATGAAAGAGGACTAACTTACTATGATCAGGGAAAATTCTTAGAATCGATCACAGACATCTCCAAATTTTTGGAGACCGGTCAAATGATCCAAAATCAAGATAACCCATCCGATATCTATTTGGCACAAGGGAAGAGCTATTCTGACCTAGCCCTTTACAATGAAGCAATAGAAGCGCTTACAAAAGCCATCCAATGCAATCCTGAGAATAAGGAAGCCTACTTGGAAAGAGCTGGCGCCTATTTTGAAATAGGAGATTATGATGGTTCCATTCAGGACTTCCTAACATCTGGATATCGAACAACGCCGATTGACTCATCAAAACTCGATTATGCCGTCGGATTTCTAACGGGCGCTTCAAGCGGTTTGCGAGAAGCGCTGGTCCAATTTATTCCAGGTCTACTTAATTCCGCGAAAGGGTTAAGCAGTGCAATATGGTCCCTGGCGATCTCCCCCGAACAATTTTCAGAAGATGTATGGGATGCTTGCTCCTCTTTCATCCAATTCTTATCAACTCACCCTAATCCCGAGATATTGGAATCCATTTCCCCTAAACTTAAAGCTCTCTGGTACGATCGTGCTTCACTAACCCCGCAACAACAAGGTGAATATCTCGGGTCTCTAATCTCAAAAAATGGAGTAGAACTTTTTGGAGCGGTTGGAGCCATGAAAGCCTATCGAGAAATACGAAGAGCTAACATGATTGCGACTTTGGAGACCCTTGCAACTTCCAAGCCAAAGGTCATAGAAAAATCGGCAGAATGGGCAGCAAAACATGCAGACGTAATAAAAAAAATGAGAGTGGACGAGGCTTTTGTCAAATCACTTAGAAAACAGAACCTATCGGAATCAGCTATTCGCAAAACTCTTCATGAACTAGGCTACGAAACCTTTCGTTGGCCAAAAAATGTGCCCGAAAATTTCAAGGTTAATTTTTCACAGAAGAATTTTGGAATGGAATACGTTGACCCGAAAAGTCCTCACAACTCAGTTCGAGTAATGCCTGGAGATCCTCATAGCCAATATCCATGGCAAAATGATACTTACGTTGTACATAAGAGAAACAGCAAATTTCTAGATGTAAATGGGAAAGAAGTTGAGAGGAAATCAAAGGAATCTCATATACCATTCGATAAATTTGATTTTAACAAACAAAACGACCAAATATGATTCAAAAAAATTACTGGTTAAGAGAAATCTTGGGATGTGTTAAGGATCTTGCCGATCCTAACTATCAAGAAAGAGCGTGGGTTAAATGTGAAATTCATTGGCCCTGCTCGCTTGAAGAGCTTGTAAGTACTTTCCTGGGAGACCCTTTTATAGAGGACTTAATTAATGAAACGGGGGATGAATTCAAGCTTTCAAAACAACAAAATGAATCTTTAAAGACCCTAGCAAATTCTTTGGACCAGTTTTGCGATAAACCTGCAATATATTTTAACCGAGAACCGCCAAAAATTAATGAAGCCATAGTGCTAAAAGATCCTGAATGGCATAAAATTCAAACCCAAGCTCAAAAGGTTTTAGATGCGTTCGGAAAAATCAAGTATACTAATAACGACAAAGAATGGTGGATTAAATTCATACTGCGAGCAATTGGAAATTATGCTGATGAAGAAGAACAGAAGCGAATGTGGATAAAAAAGACTGAGGTTTTTTATTCAACACCTCTTGACATGTACAAACAACTACACGAAAACAATGAATTCGATTGCTTTATGGACGAATACGCAGAAAAATTCGGTTTAACTAAACAGCAAATTGAAGTCTTGAATAAATTCAGAACGAAACTGAATGAAACACCATTTGCCACTACCCATTTTAAAAATCTTTTGAAGAATCCAGACTGGCAAAAAATCCAAGCCCTAGCAAAAGAGGTTGTAGATAATTTTCATTTTTCCATAACGACTTAAAGAGCAAAAAAACCATCCATATGATGACAAAATCAAAATGGATTCATAATATTCTGGGAATTGTTAAATACATAGCTGATCCAAACTACCAACTCAGAGCATGGATCAAATCTGAATTCGATTACCCCTGTCACTTTGAAGAAATAATAAGCAAATTATATGACGATGGCGACTTAAATAACTTTATCGACATTTACTCTCAAAAATTCAATCTAACCGCAAAACAAATCAGACTACTATCATCACTCCGAAAGAAGATAAACGCATTTTCAGAAAGAAAAGATATCTACCAGAATGACGTTAACTACAAAAAAATCGACGAAAAAAAAGTCATTAACGACCCTGATTGGTTGGAAATACAATCAATAGCTAAAGGTGTTCTAGATTCATTTTCCTCTACTGATCTGAATGATAACAGCTAAAATATGATTACAAAAAAAACATGGGTGAGAAATATTTTAGGGTGCGTTAAGCGTATCGCTGATGCTGAGTACCAAGAACGGGCATAAATAGGTTCCGCAATTGGAACTATCAACGGAGAATTAAAAATGGTCATTTTTGAAATTGAATATACCCAACGTTCTCTAATTGCGCGCAATTAGAGAAC
>JANPFC010000051.1:0-22450 GCA_031423235.1 Chlamydiota bacterium
AGTTTTGACTAAAACCATCACGGACCCCAATAACATTTCCACAGTCATTACCTACGATCCCTACGAACGTGAAGCAACCCGAAAAATCTCCAACCTCCGAACAGAAGAGCGGTGCTATGATCCAGTAGGCAATCTCCTTCATATTACTGAAGGAGCGCGCACCACTCGATATACTTACAATTCTCTCAATCTTACCGAAAGCCTCACCAGGGCCTTTGGGACTCCCGAATCTCGCATAACCACTTATGGTTATACGCCTTCTGGACTTCTTAAAACTAAAGTCCAGCCAAACGGCATAGCATTGAACTACACCTATAACCCATACAATTACCCAAAGACATTGGACTCTTCCGATGGATCCCTTTCTCACGTGTTTATCTTCAATTCAAATGGAGATCTCCTCCATGCATCTGATAATCCGCATACAGTCGATCGGACTTTGGATCCATTCGGCAATACTCTAACTGAAACTATCGATGGGAATTTGCTCCTCGCGAAAACATATGATTGTTTAGATAGGTCCCTCACGCTGACCCTTCCCGATCAAAGCTCCCTTCGCTATACCTATGACCCCGTTTATCTTAAAAATATCGAACGGCTCTCTTCAGGTGGCGAAGTTCTCTACACCCACACTTATGAATCCTATGACTTAAATGGCGCCATTCTAACGGAGACCTTGCCCTTCAATCTCGGAGTTCAAACCCATGACTACGATCCAAATCGAAGGCTGAACTCTCTCAGTTCTCCTTTTTTCTCTCAAACTCTCTCCTATGATCCAGGAGGCCGGGTCAAAAATATTTCCTCAGAGGGCTCTTTCACATATGACGACCTCGGTGAACTGACCACAGAGTTTTCGCATACATACTCATATGATTCTCGGTTCAATCGAACTGCCAAAGATGATGCTATCCTCACGCATAACGACCTTGATGAAATTCTCACCTCAAGTTTCGATATGAATGGAAACCTCGCTCAAAAGGGTTCGCACGGCTTGACCTATGATCCGCTGAACCGCCTTATCAAAGCCGAAAGCGATAGTGAACTCTTGACTTTCTCCTATGATCCGCTAACTCGCCGTTTATCGAAAACTTCTGACGAAGTAGAATTCTATCTTTATGATGGGGTGAATGAGGTTGCTTCACTCCACCCAAATGGCACTTTGAAAGACGTCCGCATTCCGGGCTATCGCAATCCCATAGCTATCGAGCTTGAGGGAAAGGTTTTTATCCCTATCTCTGATTGCCGCGGCAACATTCGCAAGCTGATTGATCCGTATGCACAAATTTTTCAATCATATGATTACACAGCTTTTGGCGTAGAGAAAGGTCCAGTTCAAGCTCCATTTAATCCTTGGCGGTATGCTGGCAAACGTTTTGATGTGGAACTAGGCCTTAGTTATTTTGGCCATCGTTATTATGATGCTAATCTTGGTCGGTGGATTTCCACTGATCCGGCTGGGTTCATTGATGGTACAAATCTTTATGCTTACGTTTTGAACAACCCGCTTGGTTTCTTTGATCCTGATGGACGAAGTGTCGGAGGTTTTGTTCTTGGACTAGGCGAAATCGTCTTAGGCGGAACCTTGATGCTTACAGGCGGTATTCTGGAGGTTGCAACCTTCGGGGCTTATACGATTGGGTTTGGCTTTCAAGAAGCCGCAGGTTTGGCGCTAATCGGCCACGGTCTTTCTCTCACCACTACCCATGCGCAAGATATGTCTTTTTCTGGTTCAAGGAGAGGTTCGGTAGATTGGGTACTAGGAGGCAGCTCCTCTATGCCTCAAATTGCCTCAAATGGCTATGGTGGGTTTGTCACGAAAAAAAAGGGGGATGAAAGGCATAGTTCTGATGAAGCTGGCGCTCCTCCGTATAAAGGAGATTCCTTGGGAAGTGATGGAAGCAAGAGCCCTGATGAAGGGTTTGAGTGGAAAGGACAGGGAAAGCCTGGTAGTAAAGAGGGTAGTTGGGTGAGGGGAAGTGGGAAAAGCAAGGAAATTCTTTATCCAGATTTGGAACACGGTCCACCAAAAGGATCCCATTGGGATTATCGTGGTCCTGGCTTCGAGAAGGGAGCAAGAATTTTCCCAGATGGCACGTGGGAGATGAAGCTTTAATGAAGATGAAAAGACACGAACTAAATGCAAGTAGTGCGATTAAATACTTTGAAAGAAAATTAAATATATCAAATGCGCTCTCAAAACAGATGTTAGTTGCGATAACTTCGCGCAAAGGTCGTTTTTTTACCATATTGCCTGATTGTATCGATTTAAATAGAATTTATGATTTTGACTCGGGAGGAATAGCCACCGGTGTTCGTGAAAGAACTGAAATCATAATCTTAAAAAACCTCAATGGTAATAACACATTTTATTGTGTATTTGATGATGTTTCTTCGGGTTACAATGAATTAAATGAAAACGAACTGTTTATTTCTGTTGGCGCTAATTACTTAAATGAGATCTATTATGTGGTTGGCGCAAAAGAAGTGTCGCGCGAATTGTTGTCAGACTGTTTTTCTTATTCTGATGCAATCTGGCATTCTTTATGCATAGTTACAGGGGCTGATTGTTCGAAAATAATTGATAAAAAGTTAGATTTAAAAAATATCGAAGATATTTGTGTAGATGCTACTCTGGTCGTTATAGGGGCTTATGATGGCGAGGGTTATGTTTTTTGGGAACCAAGTAGTGAATTTACTAGCTGTTAACCCGATTTTGCATTTCCCTTGATATGATCCCTGCTCTTGGATTAGGGGAAATTGTCCTAGGCGGAACCTTAATGATTACGGGCGGCATTCTGGAGGTCGCAAGATATGTCTTCTAGCGGACTTGGGTTTTGCCGTCGGGATAGCCAACTATAGCCCTGATACCCAATAATAAGTTGCCGGTAGATCGACTGAACCTTACTTTGTAGACACCCCCTGAAGCGCAGGGCGCAAAGATTTTGATGAAACATCCTTTGCGTCTCTGCGTTAACCTAATTATTATTTTTCGTGGATCCAAACATTGACGTCGCTAATCCATTCACTGACTGGGGTTGTGCCCTTCGGATCGCATCCATGCGTAATCCACCCCTGTAGGTTGTGGATGGCGGCTTCGTAATAATGGCTGAATGTGGTGCCCGCTGGCCAGCCGTGAGGAACTGGCTTGCCTTTTGCTAAGTTTTCGAAATAGTTTTTATTCCTCTCGAGAAAATGGAGTAATCTCTCCCCGTTTTGTTTGGTAGGGTCGTCGAACCATTCATTCCATAGTTTTTCAAATTTATCTATCTTGCTCTCGCAGCTTACGTCTTGGCTGCTAATCGATGGGGATACGCTTTCTATTTCCATATTGATTTCCTAATAGCTTCACATCCTTATTTTATCAGCTTACTACCAGGAACAGTATCGGATATAATCTCGATATTACGAACGAATTTTGGCGGCGGCAATGGCAAACGCGCAGGCGATGTTGAGTGCGTTCTGAGCGCCGAATAATGGGATCTCGACGATGAAATCGACCTCTTTCAGGGATTCATTTGATATCCCATATTCCTCGTTTCCGAGAATGAGGGTAAATGATTCGGGGAAATCGAATTCGGCAACGGGGATGGCTGCACTGCCTGTGTCTAGGGCAATGAGGGGGCGGGGGAGAGAGGCGAGGGGGACGTTTTGGAAGCAGGGGATTAGTTCGGCGGCTCCCATGGCTGTCCTTTTCACTTTCTCATTGTCGATAAATGGGGTTTTCTCAGAAAAATAGACTTTGCCAATCCGGAGAGCTTCTACTGTTCTCAGGATGCTTCCCACATTATAGTGAGAGCGGACATGATCGAGGTAGATGGCGATGTTTGGAAAGTCGAGCTTGGGTTTTCTTTCGCCTGTACGAATCGTAGGGAGTAGTAGGTGGTGTTCTTTGAGCGATAGGCCCGCAAGCTGCATGTGCCAGTGATAACGGTCGGCAAGCGCTTTATGGTCGGTGTAGGTAAAGGGATTGAATTGGATCCAAGATAGGAGCGAATTGTAGAGAGAAAAATCTTCGAGCTTCTCTTCGTAGTGTCTCTTAAGAAGCTCGGCGCATTTTTTATGTCTCTGTTTTATATCGAGGGCAAGAAATTTTCTTTTCGTTATTTCGATGCCGCGACCTTTTTCTTCTTCTCGAGATATTCTTCAAGCGGACCATCATGCACATGGATGCCGTCATCTTCAAATGCAATGATCTTGGTCGCAAAGCCGTTGATGAGTTCGCGGTCGTGCGTCGCTACGACTGCAGTCCCTTTAAAGTCTTCTATTCCCCATGCGAGCGCAGAAACCGCTTCGAGGTCGAGGTGGTTGTTCGGCTCGTCGAAAATTAGGGTGTTCGGGACGGTGATAATCAGTCCGCCGAGGATCAGGCGGGCTGCCTCTCCTCCGGAAAGATTGGGGAGGGGCTTGAACGCATCGTCGCCGCCAAAGAGCATTTTTCCAAGGACGCCGCGCACATCTTGGTCAAAGACGATCTGTTTGCGGGCTTTCAGCCAATCAAATGCAGTCTCTTTACTGTGCTTATTGAGCACTTCGCCGTGGTTTTGCGGAAAATATCCGACGTCTACGCCGTGGCCCACAGTGATTTTGCCGCTTTCGGGCTGAGTGAGGCCGGCGAGTAGTTTGATGAGGGTCGTTTTTCCTCTGCCGTTATTTCCAATGATGGCGATCTTGTCTCCACGGTGGATCTCGCAGGAGAAATTCTTGATGACCGCACCGTGGCCGTAGCCTTTCGTGATGTTGTCGACTTTGAGGACGACTTGGCCCGATTGCTTTTCGGGAACCGGGAAGCGGACATAGGGGCGCTGAATGTTCGATTTTTTTAAGTCGAGCGGCTGGAGGCGATCGATTTCTCGGACGCGCGACTGCACTTGGCTCGCTCTCGTTCCTGCGCCGAATTTGGCGACAAACTCTTTTAGCTGAGAAATCTTTTTGTCTTTTGCTTTGTTTTCGTCTTCTGCGCGTGAGCGGACTGCTGTTTTGGTAACTAGCATCGAGTTGTAGTTGCCCGGGTAGGTGATGACCGTCTCATAGTCAATGTCTGCAATATGCGTACAAATAGAGTTGAGGAAGTGTCTATCATGGCTGACGACGACGAGCGTTCCTTTGTAGTTGTGGAGGAACCCTTCAAGCCAGGAGATCGATTCGAGGACAAAGTGGTTCGTCGGTTCATCGAGGAGTAGCGCTTCTGGGTTTCCAAAGAGGGCTTGGCAGAGAAGGGCTCGGAATTGCCGGTCGCTCGGGACTTCATGCATTTTTTTCTTATGGAGCTCTTCAGGGATGCCCATTCCTATCAGGAGCACTTCAGCATCCGATTCAGCAGCGTATCCATCTTCGTCTGCGACGATCTCTTCGAGTTCTCCGAGGCGCATACCGATCTCGTCGGTCATCTCCACCTCATAGAGCTTATCTCGCTCCGCTATCGCATTCCAGAGGCGGGTATTGCCCATAATAACCGTGTCGATCACTGTGAAATCGCGGAAGTCTTCAATTCTTTGCTTGAGGAATCCGACCTTTTTCGGGAGCGTAACGATTCCACTCGTTTGGGGTTCAACGCCCATTATTATCTTGAGGAGAGTCGATTTGCCGGACCCGTTAGGACCGGTGAGGCCATACCTGCAGCCATCGTTGAAGGTGAATCCGACATCTTCAAAGAGAGTTCGGTTGCCAATCCGCTTGGAAATTTTTTCTAATGTAATCATGATCGGAAATGATACCATAAGTTTATGGACCTTTTCAAGTCTGTTGATCAATTTTTGTCCCACTTAAACCTAGCTAAAGGGGTCTCAGAGCATACGCTGAGGGCGTATCGGCTCGATCTGGTCGCTTTTTTCACGTTTGCTGAAGGGGAGGAGATCACAAAAAGGGCCGTCCGCCGCTATCTGGCCCATCTCCATGAGCAAAAGGCATCCTCCCGCACCATTTTACGGCGCCTCTCGTCCTTAAGAAGTTTTTACCGGTACGCTCTCCGTGAAAAATGGGTGGAACAGAGTCCCCTGGAGGAGATCGATAGCCCCAAAAAGGAAAAGCGGCTCCCCGTTTCCATCACCTATTTCCAAGTCCAGCATCTATTCACTCAACCAGACACATCTTGTTATCTCGGGTTTAGAGATCGGGCCATCATGGAGCTTTTTTACAGTTCCGGCCTCCGACTAAGCGAAGTCGCGGGGCTCAATCGGCGGGACTTCGATGCAAAAAACCTCATCCTAAATATTTTTGGAAAGGGGAAAAAACAAAGGCAGGCGCCCATTACGGCAACCGCTGCAGACTGGCTCGTCCGGTACCTCAATTCCCCAGAGCGGGATGAAAAGGATCCCCAAGCCATCTTCCTCAACAGGCATGGCAAACGCCTCTCCCCCCGATCGATCGACCGGAATTTTGCAGCCTATCTTAAAGCGAGCGGACTTTCAGAAAGGGTAACGCCTCACACGATCCGCCACACAATCGCCACCCACTGGTTAGAAAATGGGATGGATTTAAAAACGATTCAAATGTTACTAGGCCACACATCTCTTGCAACCACAACTATTTACACTCACGTTTCCCCGAAGCTAAAGCGGGAAGTTTATGATAAAACACATCCGAGAGCTTAAATAGTTTGCAATAATAGTTGCTTTGTATTAATCGGAAAGTATGAAGTCCTTTTTATTGAGGTTGAGTATGTTTAAGAAATTATTTCCGATCCTAGTGGTCGGTCTATGGGCACTCTCTGGAACAGCTGACGACATGACTGTCGATTCAGGCTGTCAGAAGGGAGAATGCCCAGCACCATGTCCAAAGCCAGCACCGGCCCCAGCGCCAGCGCCGGCTCCATGTCCAAAGCCTGCGTGCCCAGCACCCTGCCCAAAGCCATGTCCAGCACCCTGCCCAAAGCCATGCCCAGCACCCTGCCCAAAGCCAGCGTGCCCAGCGCCATGCCCAAAGCCATGTCCAGCGCCATGCCCAAAGCCAGCGTGCCCTAAGCCATGTGCTCCTAAGCCATGTCCAGCGCCATGCCCGCCAAAGCCTTGCTGCAATCCGCCGCCCCCATGCTGCTGGAATTTCAATCCATGCAATCCGAAAGGTTGCAGCGATATGAATTGCGGTGGATTTTATCTGTCTGCTGATTTCCTCTATTGGAGATCTGAGAACCACGGCTTTAGCTATGCATATCAGCCAACTGATGCGCTCAACGCAAGAGTGGGTAAAATGGTTCGAGTTCAGCCAGATTGGGATCCAGGATTCCGAGTTGGCGCAGGCTGGAATACGACTTATGATTTCTGGGATGTTTTCCTAAACTATACCTGGTACCGCAACAGTGCAAAAGAAACTAGAACTAACGTACTGGGATTTTTCCCGCTATGGCCAGTTTCTGATTCCCTTACTGGTGTATTTGGAACTGTTTCAGCTAATTCGCGCTTTATGTTGAACATGGGCGATTTAGAAGTTGGAAGAATGGTTTATTTGACCAAGTCAGTTGCTCTCCGCCCTCATTGGGGTGTAAGAGGCGGAACGCTCCATCAGAAATTTAATAACTCGTTCTCAGAGCCGTTAGTAGGCGGTCTTGATACCGAGCAAACCTTCAAAGGCCGTAATAACTATTGGGGCGTTGGGCCTCGTACGGGTGTGAATGGAGAGTGGCATCTGAATCAAGGATTTAGCATTCTTGGCAAGCTTGCTGGAGCGCTCCTTTATGGTAAGGACAAAGCTAGCAGCTTAACTGAGACGTTGGCAACTGGATTCACAGAATTCACTGTAGAGCGTCAATATACAGATGATTTTTATCAACTCGTGCCTAACTTACAGTTATCTCTTGGATTCCAGTGGCAGACATGCTTCTGGTGCGAGAAGATGTTGTTTAAGATGAGTGCGGCTTGGGAGGCGAATTATTGGTGGGATCAGTTCAATCTGCCATATTCAACATCTGCTTTTGTAGCTCCGATGCCAACAGTTGGCAGCCAGCCTCTTTCAATGGAAGGGTTGACTGTTAATTTTGAGTGGGATTTCTAGTAGAGATCTTGTCTCAGCTCTGATAAAAAGGAAAACCCTGCTTCGTGAGGAGCAGGGTTTTTTTTTAAACGCAAAACACTGAATGCAAAATGCAAAACTCCTCGGGGCTTCGCCCCCGGACCCCAAAAGGAGGATTGCTTTTCTTCAGTTTTGCGTTTAGCATTTTGAGTTTTGCGTTTAAAAAGTGGGGTGGCGTTAAGCCGGATTCTGTCGAGAGCCATCATTCCTCTGGGAGACCTGTTGCCAGATCCCTCGAGCGGTCAGCTTAGGAGTCAAAGCGCGGAACACGCTATCCATATTTGACCTTGCTTCAGATAGGGTTTACAACGGCCCCGGTTGCCCGGAGTCCGATCGAGCAACTAGCTCGAACTTTTCAACCTAATGGTGTAGTCTCTGTTGCACTTTCCGTCGCCTTACGGCGCCCAGCCGTTAACTGGTATCTTTCCCTACGAAGTCCAGACTTTCCTCACCATTTCTGGTGCGATGGCCTGCCACCCCAGTTTTTAAACGCAAAACTCAAAATGCAAAACGCAAAACTGAAGAAAAGCAATCCGCCTTTTGGGGTCCGGGGGCGAAGCCCCGAGGAGTTTTGCATTTTGCATTCAGCGTTTTGCGTTTTGCGTTTTGCGTTTCTTAGACGTTTGCTGTGCGGCGGCGTCTTCGTTTCGTTGCGACTGCTGTACCTTCGAGGTCTTCGCTCTCTTGCCAGAAGTGAATGCGCGAGCAATGTTCGCAGAACGTGAGGCGTTCGCCTCTGCGCACGACGTTTTCATGCTGTGCAGTGAGGGCAATATGGCAGCCAGAGCAAGTCCGGTTTTCAATAGGCACGACAACGCGGTCTTTTTTGTTGTTGAGGAGGCGCTGATAGATGCGCATCACTTCAGGATCGGCTGTCTTAGCAAGCGCGTCGCGGGAGACCTTCAGTTCGCTTCCTTCCTGATTGATCAGGCGGATGCTCTCTTTAATCTCGTTTTCTAAGTTGCGGCTGCTGTCTTCAGATTGGAGGAGCGATTCTTTGATTTTGCCCAGAATCTCTTCTTCAAGATTGCGCTTGTCGATCAGGTCGCTTGTGATTTGCTCAGTAGCGATGCGTTCGCGCTCAGATGAGGTCATCTCTTGTGTCAGCGCATTGAACTCATCAACTTTTTTGACCGAGTTTTGTTTCACTTCGAGCTTTTTGATCCGCTCTTTAATGTCGGAGATCTTTGATTCTTGGGCGCCAATAGTGCGGCTCAGTTCAGCAATTTCTTCTTGTTTCTCTTGTTGCTGTTGGTGAAGCTCCATACGAAGAGAGTCAATGTGCTCAAGCTCTTTCATACGCTCTTTCTTCAGGCGCATGAGGCGAATCATCTTCATGTCGAGTTCTTGGATGTCTAAAATGACTTTTAAGTTTTGCAGCATGTTATGGAACCTCTGGAAAATAATCAGATTGTTGGGGATACTATAATGTTTATGAGCCAAATGAAGCAAGCAAATCCTCCTCGCATCTATGATCAGGGTCAAGAAATGTCATACTTAAAAAATTATTTTGCCAAAGTTCCCGAAGCCAAACGAACCTCCGCCGCCATCGCCTACATGGCTTCTTTAGACGCAATCCGGGTCTCATCGCCTGAAATCGCCGAAAGCATCGTGAAGGAATTGAGAGATCAAAGATCCCATTTGAAGCTGATTGCCTCTGAAAATTTTTCTTCACTCCCTGTCCAATTGTCTATGGGCAATCTCCTCACGGACAAGTACAGCGAAGGGTATGTCGGCCATAGATTCTATGCAGGATGTGAAAACGTCGATGCGGTAGAAGGGGAAGCTGTTGAGTGGGCAAAAAAAATATTTGGCGCCGACCATGCCTACGTCCAGCCCCATTCGGGCGCAGATGCCAACTTGGTCGCCTTTTGGTCCATCCTGGTCCATAAGATCCAGTCGAAAGAGGTGGAGCGGCTTGGCAAAAAAACTATTGATGAACTGACTCCTGATGAGTATGAACAGATCCGCAAATTACTCGTAAACCAGAAAATCATGGGGATGGCTCTCGGTTCCGGCGGCCACTTGACTCACGGGTACAGGCACAACGTTTCTGCCAAAATGTTCCATTCGGTCAGCTACGAGGTGAGCGAGAAAAGCGGACTCATCGATTACGCCGAGCTTCAAAAACAAGTTTTAAGAGAAAAGCCGCTGATCCTCATCGCAGGCTATTCAGCCTATCCAAGGCTGATCGATTTTGCGAAAATGCGCGAGATTGCTGACAGCGCTAACGCTGTTTTGATGGTCGACATGGCCCACTTTGCAGGTCTTGTTGCGGGAAAAGCGATGACCGGCAATTTCAATCCGGTCCCATTTGCCCACATCGTTACCTCGACCACTCACAAAACTTTGAGAGGCCCCCGCGGAGGCCTTGTTCTCTGCAACGAAGAGTTCCGAGAAGTGGTGAATAAAGGGTGCCCGATTGTTCTAGGCGGCCCGCTTCCTCACGTGATGGCGGCGAAAGCGATCGCTTTCAAAGAGGCATCCACCCCTGCATTTAGCCAATATGCCCACCAGATTGTAGATAACTCGCGCGCTCTTGCCGATGCGTTGATGAAGCATGGGGTTGAGATCCTCACGGGGGGAACCGATAACCACCTCCTCGTGATGAATGTGGCGAAAACCTTCAATCTCACAGGGCGCCAAGCCGAAACGGTCCTTCGTGAAGCCCACCTCACCGCCAACCGGAACGCCATCCCAAGAGATATTAATGGAGCTTGGTACACATCCGGCGTCCGAATGGGGACCCCGGCGACGACTACTTTGGGGATGAAACAGCCTCAAATGAAGGAGATCGCCTCGATTATCTATGATTTATTGAAAGAGACGAAGGCTGCAACTGATGAAAAAACGGGCGGCCCGTCAAGAGCAAAAACCCATGTTCCTCCGCAGGTTATGCAGCGGGCCAAAGAGCGGGTTGCTGATGTATTAAAGGAATTTCCTTTATATCCAGATGTTCTCATCGACTAAAAATAGCTACATTGTGAAAATAGGATAAAAGGGAGTCAATTATGCCAGAGGGTGAACGCGAAGAAAAACCTAGATATGTTAGTGATAAGCTCGATCTTGCGATGCTGGAAAAGCGTCGGATTTTTCTGTCTGATGCCGTCGATTCCGACAGCGCGAAAGACATTATCCGCAAACTCTGGTACTTAGATCACCAAGCTCCGGGCAAGCCGATTCTGTTCATCATCAATTCCCCAGGTGGTTCGGTCGATTCGGGCTTTGCTATTTGGGATCAAATTAAGCTCCTTTCCTCGCCAGTATACACATTGGTTACAGGACTTGCTGCTTCCATGGGATCTCTTTTGAGTCTCGTGTCGGGCAAAGGCAAGCGATTTGCAACGGCTAATTCTCGGATCATGATCCACCAACCGCTGATCGGCGGGGTGATTCGCGGCCAAGCAACCGACCTCGAGATCCAAGCGAGAGAGATGCTTAAAACAAGAGCGCAAATCGTCGATGTTTACGTGGATGCTACAGGCAAAGACCGTGCAATCATTGAAAAGGCGATCAACAGAGACAATTGGATGTCTGCTGATGAGGCCCTTGAGTTTGGTCTTCTCGACAAGATCATCACTTCGATGAAAGACATGGATGCTTTGCTTCGCTAAATTTCAGGGCGCGGGGAATGATTTTATCCTCATTGACGACCGCGCCCCCCATTTCACACCCCATTTAGTTCCTCAACTTTGTCATCGGAAATTCGGCATTGGCGCTGATGGCGTTATTTTATTACAAACGGATCCAGCTGCCGATTTTCGGATGCGTATTTTCAATAGCGATGGAAGCGAAGCGGGAAGCTGCGGAAACGGCCTTCGCTGTCTTATGAAATTTATCGTTGATTTGGGACTGCCGAAGAAGAACTATCGGATTGCAACCGGAGACCGGATTGTTCAGGCTGGTTATGTTGGAGATAAGATCAGCGTTCAAATGGGCCTGGCTCTGAATCTAAAGAAACTCAATATCGAAGGGTTCGAGATTCACTCTTTGGACACAGGAGTGCCTCATGCAGTCGTTTTTTCGCCAGATGCAGACCTCAAGATTCTGGGTCCATTACTGCGCTATCACTCAGCATTTCAGCCTGCAGGAACGAATGTGAATATAGCGAACCTTCAAAGCGATGGATCGATTCGTGTGAGGACCTACGAACGGGGAGTTGAAGGGGAGACGCTTGCTTGTGGAACGGGAGCCGCCGCAGTCGGCGTGATAGCATCCCAAGAATACCACTTGCCCAATCCGATTCGGATCTGCTCAGCGGGTGGAGAAATCGATATTCATGTCGATGGGCTAAACGTCACTATGATTGGCTGCGCCATCAAGGTTTTTGATGGGATTGCAAACGGGTTACCGATCGTAGGTTTTAGGCACCTCTTCTAAAAATTTGCAATTCAAGCTACCATACCAAATCAAAAATTCGAGGTGGGGACATATGAGCTATGATCTCAAGATATTTGCCATCAAATTGGCCAGCACTTTAATTGCTGCGCCTTTTTTTGGGTGGGGAATTATGTTGTATGCTGAAATGCTAGAAAAGTCTTGGAAAACAAGCAAGCGGAGGGGGAAATGGGTATTATCGTGCGGAATATTTCTTATTATTGCTGTTATAAGCGGCTGGCTTCGGTAGCGATCGTTGTTATCTGTATTTTGTATTGCACTCCTCTGTCTGGATTTTCCATGGAAGGCAACGCCACTGAATACCATCTCTTGATTGATCAGATTCTGGATCATGCTGAAATGGGAAATGGTAGCAATGTGGTGCAAGATTTCGATCAGATTGAAAAAAGTGCAAATGAATCTCAGGATCCCCGTGCTTCTGGGCGTAAATTTTTGAACTCATTTATCCAAGAGATCAATACCCGCTATGGACTGGCTCTGACTTTTCAAGATGCTTGCCGGCTAATTCGTGAAAACATCTATAACTTGCAAGTTTCAGTTGAAGAAATGAACCTTATTTTAGGATCTGTTGCATTAATAGAATCTGATTTTACCCAGGATGATGATTTTGGTGAGTTGGTCCAACAAAATGGCTGGTACTGGCCAACTGAATGGAATTGGTTCGGCCTAAATAAAAAAGACAAAGATAAACATAAGCACGAAGATAAGCCTGGAGAGCAAAAAACAGTGGCATCATCAGCACCTTTAACGCAAACAGATCTTCCTGGTAATTGCTATATGGGGGCTTGTGAAATGTTTGTCGGGGCTCTTGTTTGGCTGATCCCTTTCCCAGGAACCAGTGTGCTTGCGTCAATAATGATTGGTGATGGGGTTCGGCGTGTTGCTGATGGGTTGGTTCAGCTCAGCGATGAACGCAGAGAGGATCCAAATTTTGTTGAACCGAAACCTCCATTTTAGAAAGCCTTTAAAACTTGAGGGATCGATATTCATGTCGATGGGCTAAACGTCACTATGATTGGCTGCGCCATCAAGGTTTTTGATGGAGCCACTCCGTAAACTTACTTCTTGGGTATTGAGTTTTGGTCTTTCCTCTTCACAACAACGGGTTTTCTCTTTTTGGGTACTTCGGTACTATTTCCTAAATCCGGTGAAGAGCGTTCATCAAATCTAGTTCTTTTTGACGAAGCGGCTGGGGCCAAGGCAACATCCATTGGCAGACTCTGTGTGGAAGAACTTCTTCTTGACAATGAGCTCAGCGAAGGGGGAGTTGGTGTTCTTGAAAGCGGGGAAATTCTTCTTAAAATGTCATCGCATGAGCTACCGGATGTGGAGTCGATTTCGCGAAAAATCCGCCCAAGCTGCGATCCATTAACGACTACAGCGCCAGGATTTTCTTCTGTGGGATAAAGTACGAATTTCTGTGAACCTGTTTTTGGGTCTGTCACTTTAGCTGCTTTAAATTTTGTTCCCCCCGGGCTTTGAATCATCCCATCGAAGCCAACAACAACGCCGCCAGCATCTCTAATTCTATCCATGGTTTTTCTTGGAGATCCGTATTCCAGCGGTAATAAGGTGTGTTTGGGTTTTCCGAATTTTTCGGCTTTCCTAATTTTTTGTAGTTCTTTTCCGGCAATCATCTTGGCAGCAGGTGATCCAAAATGGACCGCTTCGCCGTGTTGATCTAGTGCATCCATATAATGATTGCGGTGAGGTGCCGATAATTCATTTGGGGAAATTTTTCTTCCAGGGGTTCTTCTTCCAGGCGAAAATTCCTTAGGAGTTGTTGATTTCTTAGGGCTTGAGTAAGCAATCGATTGGTCTTTAGCAACCTGTGACGTTTTGTCTGCTGCTTTTGGATTTGTTGGATCCACCGTTGCTTTAGGTAAAGCTGCGCTCGAGGCTGTGATAACAGGTTGTGGTTTGGTCGGTATGATTACTTTAATCGGGTGCATCCTTGGTTTTTGGGATAGTTGAGCTGGATCGATTGGATGGAATGCCGATCGATTGCCTATAGTTACGTTTGTCATGTAAACCTTGGTTTTAAATTATAATAAATACTATTATATATAGTTTTCTTTATAAATTCTAATTAATTGTGTTATTGGGATTGATTTGAGTGTGTCGTTGCCGCGGTGCCATGCGGCTTCTAAAAATTTATGGTTCGGACTACAATTGTGACTTTGAATTGGAGTGCGGCCGTGTTGAAGAAAGTTCTTTTTGTGTGTGCGATTCTCTGTCTAACTGGTTCGTTCGTATATAAAAAACGGGAGCCGCTTTCCCTTTGGCGGGCCATCCAATCAGCACAGCCCCAATGGGCGAAAGAACAGATCTCCGCCGATCTTTCTCCGTTTAGGGAAAAAGGGATCAGCCAGGAATCCCTCGACGAGACGTTTCAGAAAATTCAAGAGCAGAACATCGCTGCATACCGATACCGGATTGTGGGGGGAAATATTTATAGAAAACCGGAGCATGATCATGCTGGAAGGGCTCAGATTTACGACAAGATGCTCAAGCGGATTCAAAAGGCCAAGAAAATCCCTGATGTCGACTTCATTATCTGCCTGATGGATGGCGTGCCGGAAGTTTATGTTCCTGACCGGTTTTGGGTGACTGAAAATCAAGCGCCTCTTTTGTGCTGGGCCAAGAAAAAAGACGCTCCATCTCTTGTTTTAGTTCCAGATTTCCTCGTCACGCGTGAATCGGGTTGGCATCGCGACTTAAATGATGTGAATGAAAAATACAGGACGATTCCATGGGAGGAGAGAGAGGAGAGGGCATTTTGGAGAGGCGCTGCGAGCGATAAAATATACACGGCTCAAAATTTCCGCGAAAAGCCCCGCTTTCGGATCAGTCTTCTCTCGCACGAGCATCCAGAAATTGTCGATGCAGGATTTTGCAGAGCGCCTGAGGAGGTTTCGCAAATTCTATCCGATTTAAAACTCATGTTGGGAAACACTCCAGTTATAGGTCACTTGAGTTATAAATATCTGCCCGTTTTAGATGGATGGATGTGCACGTTCCCAGGATTTCAGTGGAGGCTCCTTTCTGGCTCCTTAACTCTCAAGCAAGAATCGGACGAGGTGCAGTACTTCTATGGAGCTGTTAAGCCCTACGTCCACTACGTTCCGGTGAAGAACAATATGGACGATCTTTTGGATAAAATCACGTGGGCAAAAGAGCACGACGCCGAATGCAGGGTGATTGCCGAAAAGGCAAGAGAGTTCGCTTTGCAGAACCTCATGCCCAACCAAATCTATTCGTATCTTTATTGGGTATTGAACGAGTACGCCTCATTACAGACTTTCGATTCTATGAAAATAGATTCAAGCTGGAAAAAAATTCAATAGTCTTTGTGCGAAATATTCGCAAAGATTATAGAGTGCTACTAACAGGAGATAATGATGAAGATCGGTGTGCCTAAAGAAGTCAAAAAAGATGAATTTCGGGTGGGAGCTACTCCCGAGACTGTGAGAGCGTTTGTTGAGGCTGGCCACACGATCGAGGTCCAGAAGGATGCGGGGACCCGAATTGGCTTTACTGATGAGATGTACCGAAAAGCGGGCGCTCATGTCGTCGATACGGCCAAAGAAATTTACCGAAATGAGATGATCATCAAGGTCAAAGAGCCCCAAACAAGCGAATTTACCTTAATGCACGAAGGCCAAGTCCTTTTCTGCTACCTCCATTTGGCTCCAGATCCAGAACAAACAAAGCACCTCTTGGAACGGAAAGTGGTGGGTATCGCTTACGAAACGGTGACCGATGATTTAGGCAGATTACCGCTTCTCATTCCGATGAGCGAAATTGCGGGCCGTTTTGCTATTCAGGCTGGGGCGACTGCTCTCCAGATGATCAATGGGGGCCGGGGAGTGCTCTTGGGCGGGATTCCTGGCGTTAGGTCGGGCAAAGTCGTTGTTCTTGGCGCTGGTATTGTAGGAACCGAGGCGATGCGGATGGCGCTTGGGCTAGGGGCCGATGTGACGATTTTCGACCGAAGCCTCCCAAGACTGAGGGAGCTCGATAGACTTTACGCCCCTGCTTTGAAAACTGTATTTTCTACTCCTGCTGCCATCGAAGAGGCGGTCATCCAGGCCGATCTCGTCATCGGCGCGGTTCTGATTCCAGGCAAAACAGCTCCAAAACTAGTCACAAAAGCGATGGTGAAAAAAATGATGCCCGGCTCTGTGATCGTCGATGTCGCAATCGATCAGGGGGGCTGCATCGAAACCATTAAACCGACGACCCATTCCGACCCAACTTATGTGGTAGACGGGGTAGTCCATTATGGCGTTACCAATATGCCAGCTGCGTGCGCGAGAACTTCTACTCAGGGACTTACGAATGCAACTCTCCCTTACGCATTGAAATTGGCGGGGCTTGGCTACAAAAAAGCGATGAGCCAAGACAAGGGGCTCATGGAAGGGTTAAATGTTTATTTTGGAAAGGTGACTAACCCGTTTGTTGCCGAGGATTTAGGGTACGAATATCACTCCCCATCGAGCCTCCTGACGTAGACAGGAAGTTGGCACCCAGATAGAATGAGGGGAAGGCTCATAGAAAAACGGGCCGGGTTTCCTCATATGGATCATCGTCAACCTGAGTATGTCTCTGAATATCTCGCGCAAGCTGAGGATCTCCTTGAGGGGAGCGCCGTTGGCGAGCCGATATTTTCCAGAGGCACTTATCAATTTGAAGTTCTCGAGAAGGGTAAGAAAAAGGCATTTCCGTTCATCCAAATGAGGGATGATGGGGCGGTGACCGATTCTTTCTGCAGCTGCAAGCTTTCTGAAACGGGAAGGGGCTGCCCCCATCTGGCTGCCGCCTATTTGCGGATCTTCAATGGCAACACAGAGCCCCTTCATGTCCGCTTTCGGAGATCTCTTTGGAGCCGCCTCTTTCAAATGTCGAGCAAAAGGCACGGATACGATTCAGATTGTCTGAAAAAAGATGATGAAGGGCATTACACCTGCGAGTCGAAGACCAAAAAGCCGCTCTTTACCATCGAGGCGACGAGCGCAAAAGCTAAGAAGAAATTAGAGACGATCGTTTCGGAGCGCCCCGTTGAGACGGAAGAGACTTCGATCAAGTTTTCCAATTTGCCCGCAGAGGAAATCGCAGCCTACCGAGCTGGAAACGCAAGCCATAGTTTGCAGTTCGAGCTCTCCTTTTGGTCCGATTTGGCCAAGTGGCTCATGTATCTTGACGATACGAAAGAGCCGTATGAAATTGCCTTTGATGGAGCCCCTCTTCCCCACGAAATGACCCTTAAATTTCCAGGCCTCGGAATCTGGTTCTATATCTCCGATGTCAATTGGCCATGGATCATCCCCGCGCTATCCACCGTCAACGCACCCCTAAAAGTTTTCGACGCTGACGATGAATCGATAGAAAAGATCGAATACGATGAAACGGCTCACTGTTTAAAAGTTCACCACAAAGGGAAAAAGGGGCCTGGCGAGAGCGACTTTGTCGGCGTGGCTATTGGCGAGTGGTTCTATGTGGAAGGGAAAGGGTTTTATCGGCGCCGCTATGATCCTCTTCTCACTGAAGACCTGGTGCCCGCCGAACGGATTGCAAATGTCCTTTCTCAATCGGCTAAATCTCTCCAATCCTTTATGCCGGTTTGCACAGAGCCGAGCCCTTGCAAGTATGTATTGCAGTTTGACCGCCAAGGCAATCTCCATATCGAGCTCTATGTTTTAGAGCCGGGCGACATGAAATCGGAAAGGGCCGCCTGTTTTGTCCCCTGGGCCTATGTCCCAGAAAAAGGGTTTTATCTCCTCGACGAGTGGCTTTTCGAAGGGAAAGAGAAGATTGTCCCTCGGGCGGGCGTTGCTGATTTTGTAAACCGCCACCGCCTTTGGCTCCATAATTTCCCAGGCTTTCAGACCCATTTGGGAAGCCTCGAATCCCATCTCACCTATGTTCTCAGCGATGAGGATGAGCTCTCTTTTGATGCGGAGCTGAATTTCCCCGAAGATTATGAAGAGACGCACCATTTCGATGAGTGGGTCTACATCAAAGGGCAAGGCTTCTACATGAAAAAAGAGGCGAGAGGGAGATTGCCCCTCCATCCAGGGCTTAGAGTTCCCAAGCAAGACATTTCCGGTTTTATCGCCATCCACAAAGAAGAATTGGAGCAGGTCCAAAAGTTTTATAATTCGAATCTGCCCATTTTGAAGACAGGGCTCCATATCACGCTCAACGACGAAGGGCTCATCACGATCATTCCAAAAATGGAATATGCTCCAGGCGTGAATCCAGCTACTCTAAAACGGTTCGGCGATTATATCTACACGGCAGGGAAAGGGTTTTCTGAAATCCCTCCAGCTGCCCGCCTTCCAGAAAGATACCAGCACCCGATTGCGATCCAGCAGCCGCAGGAACCCGCCTTCCTCGCCTATGAACTCGAACCCCTTAAGCCCTATATTCTCGAGATCGATTCAAGGCTCGTTCCACCGCATGATCTAAAGTTAAAGATTCGAAAGATCACCCCAAGTAAGAAAAAGCGGGGCCAAGAGTGGCTTATCGATCTGGTATACACATCTGAATCAGGGATGATCGATATTTTTTCGATTTGGGACGCTTTTCAAGATAAGAAACGGCACCTATTCTGCCCCGCTGGGCTTCTCTATTTAAAAGAGCCCCGCTTCAATTGGATCCGGCAGCTTCCCGCAAAGAGGCTCGATCGGAAAAAAGGGCTGATCCGGCTCAACACGCTCGAGTGGATCCGGCTCACTGTTTTTGAGCCCATTGAAGAGCCCGATGACGCCGATACAAGACACTTTCTTCAAGAGCTTGGACGGCTGGAGACCAACCGGCTTCTCGACGTCTCCCGCCTTAAAGCGACACTCCGTCCCTACCAAGAGCAAGGGCTCCATTGGCTCTGGTTCCTCTATTGCCACGGACTTTCCGGGCTCCTTTGCGACGACATGGGACTTGGAAAAACGCACCAAACCATGGCGCTTCTCGCTGCGGTCATCAACGAGGATGAAGATAAAACGAACAAATACCTCGTCGTCTGCCCCACATCGGTCATCTACCACTGGCAGGAACTGCTTAAAAGATTCTTGCCCGAGATCCGCGTCTGCACATTTTACGGACTCGAAAGGACCCTCGAAGATTTTGAAGAGAATTACGATCTGATCCTCACATCCTACGGCATACTCCGTACCGGGCGCGAAAACATGAAGCCCTACCGATTTGAAGTGGCGATCTTTGACGAAATTCAAATCGCCAAAAACCACGCATCGCAAACCCACAAAGTTCTCCGCTCGATCCGGTCGCAGATGCGCCTTGGCCTTACTGGAACGCCCATTGAAAACAGGCTCCGCGAGCTCAAATCGCTCATCGATATCGTCCTCCCCTCCTACATGCCGCCCGATCCGGTCTTCCGCGAGGTCTTCACTAATCCGATTGAGAAAAACCAAGACCCGACTAAAAAGGCGCTTCTTGGCAAATTGGTTAAGCCATTTATCCTCCGGCGTAAGAAAAGCGAAGTGCTCACAGATCTTCCCGAAAAGATTGAAGAGATTGCCTATTGCGACCTCAGCAACGAGCAAAAAATGCTCTACAAGGAAGTCGCATTCAAAATGCGCGACACCATCTACCAAGATTTGAAAGACAATGCGAAACCGGTTCCTCTTGTGCACGTCTTTTCGGCCCTCTCTTCCCTTAAGCAGATCTGCGACCACCCCTCGCTCGTTCTCCATGACCCCAAGCAATACCAATCCCATCAATCAGGCAAATGGGACCTCTTTGTCGAATTGCTCAATGAAGCGCGCGATAGCGGCCAAAAAGTGGTTATCTTCTCGCAATACATAGAAATGCTCGGGATCATCGAGGCCCACCTGAAGAAAAAGGGGATCGGATTTGCCACTATTAAAGGCTCCACCCGCGATAGACCTGAGCAGCTTCGCCGCTTCCGCGAAGACCCGAAATGCGAAGTATTCGTCGCCTCGCTCCTCGCCGCCGGCGTCGGTATCGACCTCACCGTCGCCTCCATCGTCATCCACTATGACCGTTGGTGGAACCCCGCCAAGGAGAACCAGGCGACAGACCGGGTCCACCGAATCGGGCAAAACCGGGGCGTCCAAGTCTTCAAACTTGTCACAAAGAACTCCATCGAGGAGCACATCCACAAGATGATTGAGAGGAAGAAGGGGCTTCTGGAAGATATTATTGGCCAGGAAGACCAGATCAATTATTTATCGAGGGAAGAGTTGCTGCAAGTATTTGAGACGATGTTCAGCGAAATCAACAGCGACAATCCATAATCCAAGCACGGGGGGAAGCCCCCTGCGACCCCCAAATTTCCACCACCGAGATCACAGAAATGAGCAACGCATATTAACTTAACAAAAACACCCAATTGACAGTATTGGGTGTTTTTGTTAAGTTAATGAAATGCGACCTAAAACATGCCTTAAAGTCCTGGCCCCGCTCCTTAAAAAGCCCTTTTTCACATCGAGGGAAGCTAAATCCGTGGGAGTGTCTTCGGCAGTTCTTGGCCATTATATAAAATCAGGTAAACTGAAACGGATTGGTCGGGGGATCTACCAGGGGGCTGACTATAAAACTCCTTCTTCTGCTCGGTGGACTGATCTAAAAGAAGCTGTCTACTCTATCCCTGGCGGGGTTGTTTGTCTTATATCTGCCCTTGCTGTTTATGACCTCACTGAAGAAATTCCACGCCAGCATTGGATCGGCATCCGACATGGGACCTCGGCAAGGCATACTCGACAAATCAAAACTGTCCGTTTTCGAGATCTGGAATTAGGAAAAACCATGATCGAGCTTGAAGGAATGACCCTTCCAATTTTCGACCGGGAGCGAACGATTGTGGATGCTTTTCGGCTACTTTCCCGGGAGCTTGCAATAAAAGCACTGAAATCTGCGCTTGCCAAAGGTGGAAAGAATCGTCTCGACCTTGTAAAACTGGAAGCGTATTCTAAGAAACTTCGATTTGATATCACCCCCTATTTGCTGAGTGCGACCACATGATCAACGAGCAAGCGCTGAAAGATCGGCTCCAAACGATCGCCAAGGAAAAAGGGATTCCATTCAATGCTTGCTGGAAACAGTTCCTCCTAGAGAGATTCCTCGCTCGCCTGGGACGTTCTGCGCATGCCGATAAACTCATCTTTAAAGGAGGTTTTCTCCTCGCTTTCTTAATGAGAATAGGCCGGGAGACGGTAGATCTTGATTTTCTGCTAACTCGAATGAAGTCAGGGAAAGAAACCCTTGAAAAGATCAGTAAGGAGATTGCCGCGATTTCCCTGGATGACGGTTTCACGTTTTCATTTGCGGGCATCGAGCTGCTTTCCCAGCCTCATATGGGCTATCCAGGATACAGGATCGCACTCAACACTCTCTTCGCGAAAATGAAGGATAGAATTTATATCGATGTGGGAGTTGGCGATTCAGTAGAACCCCAGCATAGGGAAATTAAACTCTTTCAGTACAAAGGTAGGCCTTTCTTCGAGGACGCTGTCTCTCTCATGGTTTACCCAATTGAATCAATTTTTGCCGAAAAACTTGAGACGGTCCTTTCCAAGGGCTCAAGAAACAGTAGAATGAAAGACTATCACGATCTCCTTCTTCTGGTGAGAAGCAAGGGCTTGATAGATTCAAAGAAACTCAAAGATGCAGTGGCGAAGACATTCAAAAACAGAGGGACTCCTCTTACGATCATACAATTCGATTCTGCCGGACTTAAATCCCTCCGGCAACTTTGGGCGGCTCATCTTCGTGGGCTAGGCGATATTTCTAAAGAACTGGCTCTGCCAAAAGATATTGAGACCGTGATTGAAGACATCAATCAAGGCGTCCAAATCTTTAACGGCCTGGATTGATTGAGAATAAGGCGGAATTAGGTGGATTAAGGCGGCGTAATCAGACAATCCGTAATCCAAGCGCGGGGGAAGCCCCCTGCGACCCCATTTTTTTCACCACAGAGATAAGAAACCACAGAGGCGGGGAGGCCCCGCACCCCAAAAATAAAGCATATTTTTTTTGGGAGCGCGAGGGCTTCCCTCGCCTCTGTGGT
>JANPFC010000052.1:0-9436 GCA_031423235.1 Chlamydiota bacterium
AAAACTGGTTCATTTTTCTAATTTTGACCATTTTACGATCGTCGATTCTAGCGAGTTTTCGCGCGGCTAAAAATCAAAGTTTCAGGCCGAGCGCAGTATATTAAGGCTGGTTCTAGTGCTGGTTCCTAGCGCCAATATAAAGTTTAGCTAAGCGGCTCCGCTCAAACTCATTTTCAAGGAGCCTTGACTCTCCATTTGAGAACATTTCAGCAGCTTTCAGCCAAAGGGGAGAAAGTTCAGTTCCCCTCATCACTTCATCTCTTGCAAGACTGAGCCGGGCCTTGTTTTGCCAAATTGGAGGGATCGCTTTGCCGTATAGCGCCATCAATTGAGGATTCGTTTTATTAATCGCATCGCCAATCTCAACGTGCACTCTCGGGCTCGAGAACGGTACGCTCACTCTCACCAAATTCGGCCCCAGAGCCGCAAGGCCCCGATCAATTGCGTCGCTTGTTTCAGTTAAAACCCGATCTATCTCTTCGGGCGTCTTCCCTTGTTTCCAAACAGTCCATATATTTGCAAGTTGATCCTTTTCAGCTTGAGTCAAGGGTCTGCCAATAGCAGCATCGGTGATGACTTTCCGAGCGGCGATCACTGGCCGTATGTCCAAATGAGGAGCATTGTTTACAAACGCTTGAAGCACCGGCAGGAATGCCCTTAAATCTCCAACCAATTGATCTCCAAATGCCTCTTTTACCTTGAGGTTGATGGGCAGATCGAGTTCCCGTAAAAACTGCTCGAGATTCTGGCTCCAGGCGCCGTAAATTTCAAATACGTTCTGCGTCAAGTGGTCGAATCGGAGGTTGTGTTTGCCCCAATCAAATTGAGTTCGAACTCCGCTTTCTAAAAATGAGGTGATCTTCCCTGCTTGAAAAAGTTCCTTTTCCCTCTGGTAAATAAGCCCGTGCAGTCTCTCAGCCTGTAGGAACCTATGATCCTGCATATAGCTTCCGGGCAACCCTGCCACATCGGCAACTGGAAGAGCGTTAAAATATTCGCCTAGGTTTTGAGCCACGCTCTGAGACATCTGACCAAAATTCCCACTGAGAATTTTGCCTAACAGCTTCCGGCTGACAAGAATTGCCTCGTGAGAGTCAACCCCTGCAGTCGCTTCCCTATGCTCCGACCAGTCATCATTGGTAATTAGTCTCCATGCTCTCTTCGCCATGGACACAGGATCGGTTTTTTCTGGGGAATTGGTCCGTTCGAATACCCCAGACTCTTTCACTTTACGTCTTGTTTTCGTGTACAAATCTCTATTCTCATGAAGAAGGAGGGCATCAGAAACTTTTTCAAGACAGATTTCGACGGGATAGATTTTGCCCTGGTGCGGAAAATGAACGACAAATGCTTTATTTAATGTAATTTCAACCCCTTTAAGAGCCTCAGAAAGTTCTAGGGTATTTTCTTGAGCAATGAACTGAAGCCATGCCTCTTTAGGCATCTCTTCTGGCCGCTTTACAATCATAAACTGTGCATCTATGTCTTTGATTGGATCACCTATTGCTATCACGCAATGGTCTTTTATAGAAGGGTGCAAATCGTAAGGCTCGTAGACCTCTTCAGGATCCAGCCTTTTTGAGTCCTCTAAAAGCGTTTGCATCTCTATACTCTGAGGATCAAGCCACACAGCTTCTGCCGGAGAAAATCTGTCAGCCCGAATCGCTGCTATCTTAGCAGTGACATCTTGGAGAAGCGCTTCCCGCATCTGAATGCTGTGTCCCAGCTGTTCTTTAAGCGGCCTGCCGTAATGATCGGCTTTTTCCCGGATTCCAGAGATTAAATCTTGCTCAGATTGGGTATATCTAGGTTTCTTTAAGCAAAACCAAGACCGACCAGACTGCTCTCTCTTCAATAAATTTAGTTCAGGGGTGATTTTCGAGTGGCAAAGAGCTTGATACGCATCCAGCCTCTTCAATTGAGCCAGCTCTTTTTCAAATATGAATTGGGCAGTTAAAGCTTTGCAAAGGAGCGGTTCGTTTGGGATCTCTCTATGTGTGCTATCGAGCGCCCACCCGCCATCTCCTAAAGTAATTCTTTTCCATTGAGCGCTGATCTCAAGACCTGCAGCTTTTCTTTGAACAATGTGCTCGATCTGATTGAGGGTTGCATCGTCGAGCGGCAAGAGGTTTTTTGAATAGCTAGAGAAATATTCATTATAGACCGCTTCGGCCGCAGGGTTATTCCCAAAGCGCTGCTCCAGTATTGCCGCATTGGACTGAGTCCCAGAGGGCAATAAATAACTTGTAGCTGCGCGCACATAATTTAGCAATGTAGTCATAGTTATTAACCATTATTTATTAATTAGTTCTGTTATTATATCAAAATATAACAATAAGATTAACAACAAGTAATGATTACCACATGCGCATATTTTTAGTTAACAGAGGCTTTGGTGCAAAAATTTTAATCACCACAGAGATAAGATACCTAGAGAGGCGGGGAGGCCCCCATAGGCCTCAACCTAAGATGAGATAAATCATTAATAGTAAATTGTTTATTTAAAAAAGTGCCCCGTGGATCTAAAGTGTTTTTTGCGAAAACAAAATTCCAGACCCAGGAGCACAAAATGCAAGACACGATTCTACGCAACTTCCGTAAAGTTGTCACATCCCAATTCATTTCCGAGACCTCACGCAAAGTGGGATTCCAGCAAAGATGTACCAGCTAGTTAAGTGGAATAAACTTTGCTCAAATGTTAATAAGACAAATAGGATCTGGCCGAGCGCAGTATACATTGAACGTGTTCAATCGTGTCTTGGTCGAAGACAGTACATTCTGCGTTCTCAATGAAAAATTAAAGGAAAAATATAAAGGTGTCGGCGGGGTTACCAGTAAATCAAGCCTAAAAATCGATCTGGTTCACGAGCTAAAAACCTCAGCGATCATAAGATTAAGTATTTCTGCAGGAAGTGTTTCTGACGCCCGTTCTGGCAGTTTGCTATTAGAGGAATTACAGAGCGATGATTTAGTTTTGAGGGATCTTGGATATTACAAGATAGATGAATTTGATATGATATCCAGAAAGAACGCATATTATATTTCTAGATTCAAGGTGAACACAAAAGTTTGTCTAGATAAAGAAGGCCAACCCCCTGTTGATATAGTCCGCTATTTAGGAATGGCGTATGACAATTTCCCTCAAAAGATTATCGATATTATTGTCTATCTGGGAGATCCAAAGCTAAGAGCGAGATTAATTGCTTATAAGGTGCCTCCAGAAGTAGCTAATGAGCGGCGGCGAAAAGTTAGGAAAGCGGCATCAGATAGTGGTAGGGGCACTGCTTCGGAGCAACGGTTAAGCTTATGTGACTATGTTATTTTAATAACGAATATCCCAACGGAAAGAGCTGGAGCAGCGATTATTGGGACAATTTATCGGATTAGGTGGTCGATAGAGCTGATCTTTAAAACGTGGAAGTCACACTTAAATCTGCAGTCGAGTTTGACGGGTTACAAAGTTACAAGAATTAAGTGTTTTGTCTATGCAACTCTGATCATATGTCTGCTAACAACTCTAGTCCATGGCTGGCTGAAGAAAATTGATCCTGGCGAGAAGGAAATCAGCTTGGATAAGCTGGTAAAATGGCTGCTTAATAAGCAGGGTTATGTTCGATTATTTTGGGGAGCAATCACTAAATTAGAGATGGAAATCCAGAGAGGAATGAGAAGTATAAGAACCCAAAAACGGAAAAGAAAAACCACCCTGGAGAGGGTGGTTGGCTTTGAGGCTTACTCAGAAAAGTATGTAGTAAATTTTTGATAGGTTGAGGCCTCCCCGCCTCTCTAGGTATCTTATCTCTGTGGTAAAACTAATTGCGCAATAAAGCTGCTATAGTTTGGGGGTGACAAAGAGGCTGGGATGAACTCGAGACTTTAAGATTTTTTGAATCGCGGTAAGCGTCGACCCAGTAGATGAATGGCACGTTGTGCAAGAGCCTTCATAGGAGATCAGCACCTCGCTGCTCTGGTTCTTAAGCGTTCCTAAGCGGGCTGTTTTCGCTTAACGCGCTTTTTTCGCTTTATAGGAGTTTTTTTGGGTTTAGACACCGTGTATGTAACTCGGCCATTTTTCAAGGTGATTTCAACCAGATAACGACTGAATTCAAGCATCTGATGGTCTTGTTCAGACTGAACCTCATCAAAAATAGCGCAGAGCAAATCGCCTTTCTCAGAGAAAAAACCAACTCCAGCTCCCTTTTTGGCTTCCACGGCGTCGCCTTTAGGCCCCGAACTCCAAGAAATCGTCAAGGACCCTGCGCCTTCAATCGGATGAAAAAATACTTTTCCATTTTTCATGGCGTGATTTCTCTTAAGTCTTTATGACTGTTTCGAATAGAGCTTCCAGTACTGTACATGGATGAAAAATAATTCCCTGTTGGAGTTTTCTTTACAATTACAACTAAATATCTTCGATTGTCAAGCCGATAAAAAAGGTGGTACTGACTTAGCGTTCTTTGTTCGAAAATTTTGGTAGGATCTTTTAAAATTCTTTCGATTAACTCTAGAAGAATATCTGCTGGAAGCATTGAAAAGTGCTCTTTGATTGCATGTTCCAACTCATCTTCTCCAATTACGACCCGATCCCCCGTGATGGCAGTGATAATAGCTGCGACCCTTCTGCTCATGAAATTCTCCACCGAAAGGCAGCATTATCCCATATTTTTTCACTTGTAGCAAAGAAAATGGCGCTCTGGTGGTGCAGTGGGTTACGAAAGGTGGCAGGAAGCGGCGGCAAGACACAGCAGTTGCCTCAGTCTCAAGTTCTTGATTCTCTTGTTGCTGCAAATCGTAGGTTGTTGTAGATTATTGCTTTACACCGAACTGTTAATCCATTGGTCGTATGTTCGAATCATACACCCGGAGTTTCTCTACGCTGGTGAATCGTTTGATCCACTATTGCTTTCATATGTCTTCGCTCAGTTTTTGTGAATGGAGTCAGAGCATAGATTTTGGAATCAAGTTTCAGACTTCGTAGATCGATCCGATACTGGGCTCCCTGAAACTTTTCACAGTCCAAGGTTTTTGTTCCCTCTTGAGCTCGTTGCAAAAGAGTGGTTGCATCTGATTCTGTTTTACAGGTGCAGGGCATGCCGCCAGGATGACATCGATACGCGACCTCAGTCCATTTTTCCTTAGGTATACAAACAACATAGAGATTACCTGTACTCGTTGTTTTAGGGATCGTGGAGGTCAGTTGATCCGCGGTGGCCTGCCCGATTTGAGCGACGAGTAATTCATCGAGAGTACACATACTCTGGTTGCAGCTCATGAAAGAGTTCGCCGATTCACCAATTGCATCACAATATAGATTGCCTGAACACGACAAAAGATCCCTTCTAACCGATAGATCATGATCAAAGAAATAGCCTCCTTTCACGTACTTATCGATTGACTCATGTTCTTCGAGAATTGAATGGGGGCGGACCAGTTTGAAATGTTTGGTCATCTTCCCGGCAAGCTTTGCTTCGGCTTTATAAACAAGTGAAAGAAAATAGCCACTATGAGTTTGACCATGTGTGAAAACATAGTGAGTCTCTTCAAAAATCTGTTTCATTTCAAGTGCCTGAGCCAACATGCTCTCAGCTTTTTCAGTATCTAGGCTAGCAGACGTTTGAAAGGCTTGAATTATTTTCTCTTCGTCTTCTGCAGTCTTGATGACCCCAGCTCCTTTCAGCCTCTGCTTCTCAAGAATTGGCTCTTCAAATCGAGATTGCCGAATCATCTGCATCGCTTTCTCTTGCCAATCTGGCTCTTTGGATTGGCGAAGCTGTTCGATTTGTTCTTTCAGTGCGACACCCTTTTTAAAAGCCAACTCCAGTTCATGAGGACCTATATTTAACATTCTCGACCTGTCCTCAGCAATGAGCTGTCTGATTCGATTTCTGATTACACTAGCATCAAGATCGGCTTTTCGTTCCTCTGGGGACAATGTGGAAACAGCCCTGAGGATCAGCAGCCTATTCTCAACACTCGTAGAGAAAAAGATCTGTTTGTTGGCACATTGGCAAATCGTTTCCCGTTCTCTAAATGGTAGATCGGCTATAGCTTGGGGGTGACAAAAAGGCTCGGATGGACTCGAGACTTTAAGATTTTTTGAATGGCGGTAAGCGTCGATCCAGTAGATGAATGACACGTTGTGCAAGAGCCTTCATACGAGATCAGAACCTCGCCGCTCTCATGAAACTCGAGAAGCGTAACTCCTCCAGCATCCAGTTCGATATAGGGGCGTATTTCCTTATCGATCACCTCTTCGATGATCTTCACCTTCTGGCCATGCGGGAACTCTTCCCATCCGGGAATTCCTCCAGGAATTTCACCAAAATCGTTCTCAATCGGAGTCGTATCGTAGGTAGCTGCAAACGGGATATCGTAGCACTGCTGGACAGCCCGATCGATCGCTGAAAGGACTTGATTGAGGTAGGCGTCGCACTCCTTGGGAAAAGCGGGATTCTCTTTCCGGTCGCGCACATGCTGATCGATGAGATCTGCAGTGAGGCGGGAGACTTGGTCGTAATTTTTTCGTAATACAAGTTCGCTTGCGATTTCGGCAGCAGCGATGAGCCCCACCGGACCGAAGGCTTGGAATTTAGCATCGGCAATTACGCCGTCCGACTCGTCAACAAGCCAATAAAGGGTCAATTTCCCCTCTCTTCCTGCAACGTAGCGCATCCCTTTATCTTCTGCGAGTTTCATAGTAAATGAGCCGACGTAGCGGAGCCGGTCGATTTTCTCTCTCAGTTTTTTGCTAAATAGTTCCCAGTAATATGGACGGATCACAGGGCCTCCGAAATGGCTTGGAGTTCGCGCACAGTTTCATTGATGATCTTAGCTGCCTTCATGACCTCTTCTTCGGTAGTCATGCGGCTTAAGGCAAAACTGATGGAGGTCTCATCGATGCGCGACAAATGGGCAGCATATGGGCCGCCAATATTTGCATAAACCCCTTTTCGGTTGAGAAAATAGAGGAGCGCCTCTTGGTGCACATTTTCAAATGCAATGAGCGCGGTATTTGGGAGCCTGTAGGAGTCTTTGTAGAGGACTTTCCCTTTGACTTCGTTCTCAAAAAGATCGCGGAGACGGACCACTTCAAGCGCCATCATGTCAAGGTAGAGAACCGATTGCTGCGCGGCTGCGCTGAGCGCCATAAATGAGGGGATGTCGAAACTGCCGCCGCGGAAGCTTTCCTGCTCACTGCCGCCCAATATAAACGGGACGAGCGGGACATTCTGTTTGGCAAAAAGTCCACCGGAACCTTTAACAGAATGGATCCGGTCGCCTGAGAAAGTGAGGTAGTCAGAGTCGAATTCGAGCGGATATTTTCCAATTGCATAGGTAGCGTCGAGGTGAAGGAGCACATTTTTCGCCTTGGCTACCTCGGAAATCTCCTGGATCGGCTGAATGACGCCTGTAAGTCCATGCGCCATAGTGACAGAGATGAGCGCAGTGCGGGGATTGATGAGCTCTGCCAGCTGTCCCACATCGATTTGCCCCTGTTCATTAACCGGCGCTATTTTAACGGTGCAGCCAAGCTCTTCAAGCCTTTTTGCGCATTGCATCGTCGGAGCATCTTCTATATTGGAGATGATCACATGGGTTTTACCCTCTTTGCGAGCCAGCTCGATAAAGACCGACCAGAATACTTGGTTGACCGCCTCGGCGCCTGATGAGGTGAAAACAAATCGGTCCATTTCTTTAGCGCCGACAAGATCGTAGATCATCTGATAGCGGGTATCGAGGGCAGCTACAAGTTCTTGGCCCATTCGATGCGGCGAGAAGGAAGCTCCCCAATGATCTTGGAGATAGGGGGTCATCCGCTCGAGAGCGGCAGAACAGGGGCGGGTCGCAGAGTGGTGGTCAAGATAGATCATAGCGCCCGTTTTTAACCGAATAGATGCGGGGATCCCCTGTGGGCAATTCCAATGCGACGACTTCTTCTTTGCTTAAGTTTTCAATGTACATCACGATGGATCTAAGGGAATTGCCATGAGCAGAAATCAATACAGTCTCCCCTTTTTCAAGGCGGGGAACAATATGTTTTTTAAAGTAGGGAAGGGTGCGGGCAGCAGTCATAGCGAGGCTCTCTCCTTCGGGCGGTGCAACATCGAAGCTCCGCCGCCAAAGGTGGACCTGCTCTTCGCCGAATTTCTTAGCAGTTTCAGCCTTATTCAATCCTTGCAGACGGCCATACATACGCTCGTTGAGCTCCCAGGCTTGGAAGACAGGGATCAGGCTCTTTTTGGCCTCTTCGCTATAGACTTGGCCCCACTCATCGAGTTTCCCTTGTCCTGGATGTACGAAAACGGGGATTTTGCCGCTCTTATGGCGGTATAGAGCGAACGGGATGGTCATTTGGGCGCGGATGAGGGAGGAGGTGAAAATGACGTCGATAGGAATTTCTTTGATTTTCTCGCCGGCGGCGCTCGCTTCCTTAATCCCCTCTTCACTCATAGGGATGTCAACCCAGCCTGTGAAAAGATTTTCTTTATTCCAGACTGACTGGCCATGGCGCAACAAAATGAGCATAGGTCGTTTCCTTTTTTTAAAGTTTAACAGAAACGACGATTCCTTTATACTGCTCAGCTTATGGAAAAGAAAAGATTGAGTAAAGCCCTTGCCGCTGCCGGAATCGCCTCGCGGAGAGCTTGTGAAGAGTTGATTTTTGGCGGTAGAGTTCAAGTTAACGGCGTGACTATTAAGCTCCCGCAGCACCACGTTGATTGGGATGCAGATCGGATTGTTGTAGACGGACAGACTGTGAAAGCTGAGCAGAAAAAAAATTACTATATGCTCAATAAGCCGACCGGCTACATCTGCACAAGCATCCGTCCAGGCAAACAACTCATTGTCCTCGACCTTCTCCCAACTGTCAAAGAGCGGATGTTCACGGTTGGACGCCTTGACAAAGAGACCTCGGGCCTCATCCTGGTCACCAATGACGGCCATTTTGCCAACAAGGTCATCCACCCATCTTCCAACGTCATTAAAGAATATATTGTAAAAACCACCTCTGAGATCACCCCTGACCACCTTGAGTCTTTATCTCAAGGGGCTCGCGTCGATGAGAAATGGGTTCGACCTGTTTCTGTACATAAACTGCGCAAAGGGACTTTTAAGATCTGCGTAAGCGAAGGGAAAAAGCACGAAGTTCGGATTATCGCCGAGCGGGCAGGCTTGAAAGTCCTCGAGCTTAACCGCGTCCGTATCGGTGCCCTCGTATTGGGAACCCTCCCTCTAGGAGCCTACCGGACCCTCACAGACAAAGACAAAGACCTCATCTTCTCTACCCCATAGATATACTGCGCTCGGCCTGAAACTTTGATTTTGAGCCGCGCGAAAACTCGCTAGAATCGACGATCGTAAACTGGTCAATATTAGAAATATGAACCAGTTTACGATCGTCGATTATAGCGGTTTTGGCGCGTTCAAAATTCCA
>JANPFC010000053.1:0-49966 GCA_031423235.1 Chlamydiota bacterium
AATTTCAATGTGAAGCTATTGCGAGATGGGCTGCGTCGATTTAAAATTTAATGCTTCTCTGTGGGCTCTGTGCCCTCTAGCGAACCCTGTTCGCGGGTGGTAAAAAAATATTTTTCGATTCTTGAACTTTTTTCGGTATAAAGAGGGCAGGAATAGTGTTTGAACCAAAATATTTAATCCGATTAGATAAAAAAGCATTTTCTCACGATCAAGTAGTTTGCCTAGGCTCTCAATTGAAATCTATTGTCAAAAACCTCAGTGAATTAATAGGATCACAAGTTTGGTTTGCTGCAGATGTCAATGCTATCTCTCCTATTCCAAAAAAGTTAGGTCTTGATTCATTTCAATTAAGGAAAATAGGGGGTAGTAATTCTTTAATAAATTTATGTGAAAATATAGACCAGTTTCTGTCTGGTGTTTTTATTGTTGTTAAAGAAAAAAATCAGAATTTCAAATGTTCAGAGCTGTGTGTTGGAACCGAGGATGAGCAATTTCGTTCTTTAAATCTTGATGGTGTTTTAATAGAGATTAGAGCGTTTGATACGTCTTATTTCGAAGTGTATTCAGACAATTTAATTTTAATGGAAATGTTGTCGAAAATATATAAAATTTAAATCGATCATTTTCGTTCGTGATTAAGCTATATACCCAGCGTGACTCAAAAATTGGCTGATGGGCGGGCTCCCCAAATATCACATGACGCTGATGGGGCGAAATTTCGATAGACGGATATGTCGAAAATACCGCGATTTTTCGACATATCAGATGAATATGTCGATTGTTTCGACATTTGAGCGGCCGCTGTGAACGCTGCTTGCCAAAGTGATCCGTGTTTAGATATCATGGTGCTGAAAAAATGAGTTTCATGGGAAAACGGATCTTTGATGTTCTTTTCAGCCTGATTATTATCGCTCTTGCAGCTCCATTTTTTCTCATCTGCATCATAGCTGTCAGATTATCCTCGCCTGGGCCCGTCTTCTATGCCCACCCACGCGTTGGACGGGAGGGAAGGCCTTTTGGCTGCTTCAAGTTCAGGACGATGTACCGCGATGCCGATGCTAAGCTGCAGCCCCTTCTGGCATCAGATCCCGCCCTCATGGATGAATGGAGAACCTACTTTAAGCTGAAAGTCGATCCCCGCATCACTCCTATTGGTAAATTTTTAAGGAAAACTTCTCTGGATGAACTGCCTCAAGTTTGGAATGTACTGAAGGGGGATATGAGCGTTGTAGGACCTAGACCGCTCACCCAGCATGAAGTAACCCATTATGTTAAAGAAAAGGCGTCGAAGATCCTGTCTGTCCGGCCCGGCTTGACTACTTTGTGGATTATTCAGGGACGGAATGGTCTTTCCCTTGAGGAGAGGATCGAACTGGAAGAGTTTTACGTGATGAATCGGAACTTTTGGCTCGATTGCAAATTGATCTTTCAGACCATTCTGCTGATGATCTTCCCAAAAGGGGCCTATTGATGACTATTCTTGTCATTGGAGGCGCCGGCTATATTGGAAGCCATGTATGCAAGGGACTGAAAGAGAATGGATTTACACCGATTGTCTATGACAATCTGTCGACAGGCCATTCTTGGGCCGTCCAGTTCGGCCCGTTTATTCAAGGCAATATTGAAGATGAAGCGAGCTTGCTCGAGGCGTTTGAAAGATTTAAGCCGAAGGCAGTCATCCATTTAGCCTCGCTGATTAACGTGCGCGATTCCATTGTCAATCCAGCCCTTTATTACGAAAAAAACCTCGTTGGGACTTTGCATCTTCTGCGGGCGATGGTTAAAGCCGGGGTCTTAAATCTGGTATTTTCTAGCACGGCGGCCATTTACGGCTCTCCTCAATATGTTCCAATTGATGAAAAGCACCCAAAAGCTCCCTTAAATGCTTATGGCAAAACCAAGTGGGCAATCGAAGGGATGCTGGATGATTTCGCAAATGCTCATGGACTTCGGTTTGCGGCTCTCCGCTACTTCAATGCTTGCGGGGCTGATCCGAGCGGATTGATTGGCGAGGCACATGAACCTGAAACTCACCTGATCCCCCTTGTCGTACGGACCGCATTGGGCCTTAAGCCTGTGCTGCAAGTTTATGGAGATGATTACCCAACTCCCGATGGAACGGCCATCCGTGATTATGTCCACGTGGCTGACCTCGCAGATGCCCATATAAGGGCTTTGCGATATCTATTTGAGAAGGGCGCTTCTCTCCAGGCAAACTTGGGGACTGGTACTGGCTATTCTGTGAAACAGATCATTGATGCGGTAGCTCAGTTTGGCCAAAAGAGCGTTCCGACTCAAATCCTCCCTCGGCTGGCTCATGACAGCCCTTCTCTCGTCGCCGATCCAACGTTTGCTAAACAAATTTTAAATTGGCAGCCTCAATACTCAGATCTCCCCACCATCATCTCATCCGCTTGGAATTGGGAAATAAAACGCCCAAGTTCTTTGCTAAAAGAACTTAAAGGCTTCAATCTTCAGAAGATATAGATTAGTTTAGTTCTAAGTTTTGTTCTGTTTTTGTATAATTGATGCATGGGAAGCGTAACTAAAGTAGAATCAGCTAATACTAATTTGGAACCTGTTAAGCCCGCCAATATCAAAAAGGCGATCCTGATCGCCATATCCGTTCTAATGGCCTTAGGGATGATTATCTCCTATGCCGTTGGGGCTCCTTGGCTTATCATGGTCGGATTCTTCTTCCTCGCCCTCTCTCCATTATTTCCGCTCGGGAAGAGCGTAGATGATCAAAGAGCTCGAATTCTTGAGTAATTAATTCAATTAAGTTGTTATTCTTTAATGCTGTCGGTAATTATGTTTATTATATAATTGTAATTAAATTGTTATTTAGTACAATGAGTAATAAGAGCGTAGTTATCCACAGCTCGCCAGGCGAATAAAGGAGAAAACAATGTCTGAAAATCAAGAAATTGAGATGAACCAAGGGTTTGATCCTATGGTTGTAGTCCCAGTCCACGAAGGGATGAAAACTGAGTCGGTTGAGCCTATTGCACGTAACTTAAGCAACGTTGACGAAAGCATAGATGGCCAAAGCTACTTCCTTGGCGAAGTACCTCAGGCGCATCTAGTAGATCCTTGTGCATTCTTACCATTAAACTCAGACCGTTTGATCGGTTCTGTGAATATGGTTGAGAAATTGCTTTATGAAGTAGGCATCCTGATCGAAGAGGAAGTCGCTTTTATTCAAAAGCATCAGAAACGGATCACTTTCTGGGAAGACCGAATTGAGAAAAACAAAGCTCACATCAAGAAAAATGAGCTCTCAATCAGACAGAACAACATTGATGCTCTCTACGATAAAAAGAACCGCGACTATTGGCTCGGCAGAGCAGAAGAGGTCGAAATCGACTATTCTCATGCTGAAGTGGCTAACCGTCATCAAGATTGGGCTTGGCTCGTAAAGAAATACGGACTGAAAAATGCGGATGGAACTGAAGTAGATTCTAAAGGCGCTTGCGTAGAAGAGCTCTGCAATGGCGAAACAAAGAATCTTGCTGCTAGCTACCGCGCAACAGGCATCAAATACGAAAATGCTAGAAAAGAGAAAGAAACTGAAAACAGCCGTTTGGTTCGTGAGAATGCAAAACTTCTCAACACCAACGACATGTTGCAGAACTACATCTCCGCAACTTATGCGAATGATGTTGAGCCTCTGCAAGATGGCGTCTTACTCTTGAAAGAGTTTGGCGTGAAGCTGAAAGGTTTCGGACAAGAAGACAAAGCAACTTATGGTCAAATGAGAGCTTGGGCTGAGCCATTCTTAAATGAGTTCATCAAAGCAAATTCTAGAGTACCACAGGATGTTGTCACGCACTTCCGAAAACTGACTTCAATTCCACTCCCTCCAGAATATTGCTAAGTCATTTAGAATGACTTCATTGCTCACGGGGCTTAAGTTCTCAAAGGACTTAAGCCCTTTTTTTTAAACGCAAAACGCTAAATGCAAAACGCAAAACGACTCGGGGCTTCGCCCCCGGACCCCAAAGAAGAGGATTGCTGAACGCTGAACTACTCGGGGCTTCCAAGAAATTGTTTTCAGCTGATATTGGGTTTTGTGATAGTTTTTTCGTTATGCAAAAATCAATCCTCGAAGAAGTTTATCGCAACCATCACGAACGGGGCAGCAGATACGGATATTTATACTGCCATGGAGCAAGGATTCCTTTTGTAAAGCGGTGGATTGGAGAGGGGAAAAGAGTTCTGGATCTGGGTTGCAGAGACGGGATGCTGACGCAAGGGTTTGCAAGGGGAAATGAGGTTGTTGGAGTTGATGTAGACCGGAAAGCGCTGGAATTGTGCAGGGAACGGCTGGGAATAGAGACTATGTGGGTCGATCTCAATGAAGAATGGCCCTGGGAAAAAGAGTCTTTCGATTGCATCGTCGCATGCGAGATCATTGAACACTTGTTTGTGTTGGAGAGGTTTTTGGAAAAGGTTAGAGTGACGCTGAAGCAGGGCGGGGTTTTTGTGGGATCGGTTCCAAATGCCTTCAGAATGAGGAACCGGTGGAAGTTCTTGTGCGGAAATGAATACGAAAAAGATCCCACTCATGTAAGGCAGTTCTCTTACGAGAAGGTGGAGAAAATGCTGGGCGGGTTTTCAAATGTGGAAATCGTGCCTCTGGAAGGCAATATCCTTCCCTTTTTCACCGTAGGGAAGGATACGCCAAGAAAAATTGGTAGGCTCTTCGCCAAGGATCTGCTGTGGCGGGCTGTCAAGTAACGAAGCGGACGTATCGGCGCCACACTGATGCATCTTCGTAGGGCGGCTGCAGGTGTCCATCCTCTTCAGGTTTCGGGTGTGCACGCATAATCTCATGGATCGGCCCCGCTTCGCCAAAGGCATCGCAGATCTTCTGCACTGTGCCAGCTGGCATCAGTTCGTCTGTATCTGTGTGGAGAAATACACATTTTCCATTTGTTCGAGGAAGGTTGCGGAGCTTTTCCACGTTGTCGAAATAATCTTGCGGAACGTTGAGATTAAGGTCTTGGAGAGCGTGGAGGCCAAAACGGACTCCTAGACGGCCCAGAAAGCCGTGGCTTTCGACGACGTCCTTCATCGAAGTATAGGGGTTGCTTGCAATGTAGTGGACCCCTAAGTGGTGGTATTTCTTCTTTAGGTGGGCAGCCACAGCAGCTCCCTCGCAGAATCCTGATACGTAGATCCGGTTGTGAGGAGTGCCTGCAACGATGATTTTTTGGTAAACGGCTTCCGCATCGAGATAATACCCCCCTTCAGAGGCTCTTCCTGTACTGTCGACCGTGCCGCGAGGATCCCAGATAGTGATATTGTAACCCGCTGCTAGGTGGAGCCAGACAAATCTCCGGTCCATGCACATGCTCCGCCCGGGGGAATGGCACTGCATAATAGTTGGCGGATTGGCGGTTTCGGGCGCTTCGGGGAGAAGAGCCCCTTTTTGGATGGCCCCATTGGGCATCTGGATATCGATGATGGGGGCATGGAATTTCGCAGCGACGTCAAGGGGAGGATTGATGAGGGCTCTTCGCTCGCGGCCTTCATGCATAATGTTGATGGGGACGGAGCCTCTTGCGGCGAACGCGGCAAAAAAGGCAGCCGATGTAAAATTCATGTAATGGATTTGCTCTCCATCGACAGATTGGGCAGTTCCTTCGACGCCGCCGAACTGGGTTAGAAAGTTTTTCGAGTCCTCAAGCCGTTTGGGGTCGAAAGGCCTCTCTTCGCGAGGATCGGAGGAAAATTTTTGATAGATTCTCATGATGATAGAGGCTCCGCGCGTTTTCATTTCGCCCAGCTGAAAGGTAACGATCCGAAGGAGATAGCCGAAAATGGTTTTGGCTATGTTCGTGATTTTATCGGTAATCCAACGGATGGGTGCACAGAAAATTGTGTCTGGAATTGAGGATGCTGCTGCCACAGGCGCGATCATGTCTTCTCCAATTAGCGGTTTTTTGACAGGGGAAGGAGGATATCAGTTTCAAGAAATCCTTGCAATTCTATGATTTCAAGTTTTGACGGATCGACGAAGCGGGCTCGGAGTTTTAGATCGGGTTTTTGAAGGAGAAACTCAAGAGGCGTATCAGGGCCATTTTGATTCACAGCAATTCTGTATGGAAGGCGGTCGAGGCTGAAGATTGATCTGCCATCAAAAAGGGGAGAGAATTGGCTTTCCTTAGTCAGATAATGGAGAATCGAGGGCAAGAGATCTATGTGAGTTGCCTCTTCTGTTTGAGGGACCCATTCTTTCGAGGGAAATTTAAGGAGGAGGGGAACGGATGTTTGAAACTCATTTAAGTGGGTGCCATGAAAAAGGGCCCCCTCTTCAAAAAACTCCTCTCCATGATCTCCAGTGATTGCGACGATTGCATCATCGTAGAGGTTTTTTTCTTTGAGCGTATGGAAAAAATGGCCCATCAATTGATCGATGTAGGCAATTGAATTCCGATATCGATTCTTGATCAGTTCAAGTTCTGGGCTTTTTGGTCCGATCGATAAATAGTCGATCTCTTTGGAAATCGGTTCGTACTTTAGAGGGAAATCCTTTGGAAAGCTATATTCTGAGTGGGTCGAATCAAGGAAAATCAGATAGACATGCCCTTCAGGGGCTAGGTCAGTCTCTAAGTTTTTCATTGCGAGCGAGTCTCTATCGCAAGGTTCAAGCGTCCGGTGAAAACTGTATTCTTCGATTTTGTCCGCGATCTCCCGATTGGCTCCAAAGATCAGCTTGTCCATGTTGAAAAAGCGGAGGTCGGCTGCGGAATAGACCGAAATCTGATACCCCAGTTTTTTCAGCATCTGGAGGGGGATGCTTCCCTTCGTCCAAGCATCTCTCATCGAGGCCCAATAGAGGGGGAGGTCTGAATGAAAAATTGCAAACCAGGAAAGGTGAGTGGAATTGGCGTTTGCAAACGATCGTTTGAACTCGATGTTTTCTTTCTCGAACGCAGCGAGATTCGGCGCCGCATAGAGATAATCGCGCCGGAAGGTTTCTATCACAAAAAGATAAATATTTGGCAGGCGGGTCACATGGGCTTGGGGGATTAAGCGAACGGTTTTGTTTTCATCTCGAAATGGAGGGAAGGAAGTGCGAAGCGAGATATGTTTCAAAGTGGGTTCGAGAAAAGTGGTTCCGAGAGGGAGCGTTTTTTGATATCTGGAATAGACGCTCCGATTTAAAAACGGATGGGCGATGAGATCGAGGATGAAAAGGAAGGTTCCAATGACTCCGATCGATAGGGCTATTTGGCTTAATGATAGGTTTAGCGGTTTTCTCTTCGCGATTCTGTAGGTCAGCCAATGAAATCCTACGCCGACAAGAGGTATGGCGAGGAAAGTGGCCGTAATGATTGCGATCATGGTCCAATTCATATTCAGCGCTTGGAAGCCCGCAATGAGATGGTCGATCCCTGAGCCGAAAAAGAATTTGAACACGTAGCTAAGCGTTGCATCCATCAGGCGGACCATGATGAAGTGGGTGAGGTGAAGAAGCATGAGGATAAAGGAAATGCCTATGAAGGAGAGGTAGACCCATCGAGGAGTCCACCGATTCAAAATATAAGCAATAAGAACGAAGAAGGCGACTTCCAAAAGGGCCTGGCCAATAGCGTAGAAGAGAAAGAAGAGGGAAATTCCCTTTTGCGAGTGTTCCCAATTAAAAAAATGGGAGAGGCTAAGCAGGCTTAAGAAAATAAGGAAACAACTGAAATAGAGGTAGTTAATTTCACCTTTTTGCCCGAAAAATTTATGCAAAAATGTTTTCATATGATCACTCTACCAAACTTGACATTAACGTTAAAATCGGTTTTAATAATAGCTTAACAAAGGTCCGCCGTGAACACATTTTTCAAATCAATTTTAGTCGCTTTTGTCTTACCCATGATGTCTATAACGGCGGCCGAGCCTGCTCCTCCAGAACCGATTGTGATTTTGGGCGGAGGAGTGGGATCTCTTACTTCAGCCATTTATTTGGGAAGGGCCGGCCTGTCGCCGCTCGTGATAGAGGGGCCGACGCCTGGCGGATTGTTGACTCAATCTCATTCTGTTCAGAATTGGCCGGGAGTCATGGAGATCGAAGGCGCGGAGCTCACTGATAAAATGAGAGCGCAGGCAGAAGCCAATGGCGCTAGATTCCTCGGCGAAGAGGTGGTTGCTGTAGACTTTTCAAAGCGTCCCTTGCTGATTACGACCCGCTCATTAGATGGAAGCAACAAGACTCATGAGATTGCAGCTGAAAGCTGTATCATTGCCATGGGCACCAAGCCCAATTTTCTCGGCATTCCGGGCGAGCAGACTTATTGGGGCCATGGCGTCACCAATTGTGCGATTTGCGACGGCTCACTTTATAAAGGGAAAGTGGTTGGCGTGGCTGGCGGCGGAGACGCGGCTGTTCTAGAAGCTCTCTATCTATCGAATATTGCAAAAGAAGTGCACGTTTTTGTCCGCAAAGACGCACTCCGGGCAATCGAAGAAAAACGGGTTGATGCGCTCCGCGAAAAGGCGAATGTGACATTCCACTACAATACGACTGTCCAGGAAGTTAAAGGGGACGGGCAAAACGTCACAGGCGTGGTTCTTAAAAGCAGTTCTAAACAAAAGGCCCTTGCGCTTGACGGACTTTTCCTTGCCATTGGGTCTACGCCGAACAGCGTTCTCTTTAAAAACGCGCTTAAACTCGATGACAAAGGGTATATCATCCTTGAAAAAGATCAGCAGACTTCGATTCAGGGGATTTATGCTATTGGCGACATCGTCGATCCGATTTATAAGCAGGCGGTTTCCGCTGCAGGAGACGGCTCAAAAGCGGCCCTCCAGGCGCAGCAATACCTCTCCGACCGAGTGAACAAGCTCGTCGTCAAAAACCAAGCCGTGAAGAAAGTCACCCTTCCCGTATCGAACAGCGTGATTGAAGTTTCTTCATTAGAGCAATTTCAGAGAGAGCTTTCCTCAAGCGATGTGCCTGTCGTTGTGGACTTTTACGCAACCTGGTGCGGACCTTGCAAACGGGTAGCGCCGATCCTCGACACATCAGCAAGCCAGCTCGCTGGCAAAGTAAAATTCATGAAAGTAAATGTGGATAAACACCTCGAGTTGAGCTCGACCTACAACATCAAGGCGATGCCGACCGTATTGCTGCTTAACTCATCAGGGACAGAGCTGCAGAGGAAAGTAGGGCTTGACCAGATCAACGACCTGCTCACGCAGCTCCACGCGCAACATTAGAGGCGGGGGGAAGCCCCCCGCACCCCCCATTTGATTCACCACCGAGAGCACCGAGATAGGAACTGAGAAAAGATTTATATTAATTAATCTTTTCTCAGTTCCTATCTCTGTGTTCTCGGTGCGCTCGGTGGTGAAAAAATGGGGCAGCAGGGGCTTCCCCGACTGCCTTTATACGTCGGCTGGGATGTTTAGATATTCTGTCGTTGTCGCTTGATATTCGTAGCTCGGCAGCTCTATGAAATTAAACGTCTCTATTCTCATATCCAATTTTCCTTCTTTCACAACCACTTTCCGCATGTAAACGTGATCGCAATTGAGGATTCGAGGATCGGCATTCTGCTCCACCAAGTATTTGTGGAGAGGATGCTTTTCTCTCGCATTCACCCAATTGATGATGAGGCGGGGAAGGAGCGTGATGCAGCGTATAGGAAGTGTAAGAAGATCAAATATAACAGCCGCGATTATGGCAAAAACCTTCTCAATATAATTCTGGATTTTCAAAGCTCTCTCTACGCAAGGAAAGAAAAAGTCTTTGCAAAAGCGATGGGCGGTATCTGTCCGCACAACATAGAGATTTCCCTCTAAAAAGATCCTCTCTCGATTGATGCAGTGCCGTTCCACATTTTGGAAGTCTGCTTCAGTTGCAAACTCTTTCTCAAAACGCCAGGGCGTTGCGTCCCTTTCGTTCTCTTTGATACGTATGGAAAATGTCATACGATTCGTTATACGTGAAAGATGCAATTATTTAAAGAGGTGGAAGCACTATACCGAGTCTTGAATTACAAGTTGGTAGCTTTTTTTTTATTTTTGGGGTAGTGTGCTGTCTTCTACACCTGCGTAAAAAGGATGTCTTGTGAAAGTTTTTATCTTCTCATGCACTGTCATTTTGCAAGCTTTGTCTGCACTTCCTCAATTGCCAATCGTACAAAATGGGGAAGCCGTCATGAATTTACAAGGCGACTCTCTGGTTGTGGCCGCATCGAATGGCGCCATCATCGAATGGGACAATTTTTCGATCCAAGAGGGGGAGTGCACCCGCTTCATACAACCAGATGTTCAATCGATTGTCCTCAATCGCATTATCAGCCAGCTTCCTTCGGAGATTTTTGGGAAGCTAGAAGCGAACGGACAGATCCTTCTAGTGAATCCTAATGGGATTATTTTTGGAAAAGAGGCTCGAATCGATGTCGGGAATCTGGTCGCATCGACTCTCGAGATCCGAAATGAACAGTTTATTGGGAAAAATTGGGTTTTCTCAGGGAATTCTACAGCTAAGATTTGTCAGATGGGGCAGATTCATGCGAAGGATGTTTTCTTAGTTGCCAAGGCTATCGATCAAATCGGAACCATCAATGCAAGAGGTTCGGTTGGAGTTGGACTTGGCAAAGAGGTATTGATTCAGCCTGATTCCAACCAGAAAGTCACAGTTTCTATTGGAGATATGGGAGCTTCTTTCCTCCAAAAGGGGGATCTCAGCGGTCAAATTTTCTTCTCAGCTCCGCTCGGCGAGGGGGTCATTTCTGGAACTTTGCGCGGGAATGAGATTCGGATCAGCGCGGAAGTTTTGCGGGTGGAAGATGGAGCGAATCTCCAAAGCTCACTGATCCATCTGGGGGAAAAAGATGGGGAAGTCAAACGTCTTTACTGCGCCCCTCATACAACATTTCACGCTGATGCAGGGGATACGGGAAACGGCGGAGAGATCCTTTTTTGGGCGAAAGAAGATGCACGTTTCTACGGATTGGCAACTGCTCGGGGCGGTAAAACGGGAGGAAACGGCGGACAGATCGAACTGTCATCTCCCGGAACTATTGAATATAAAGGACGGGTAGATACGCTAGCCCCAATAGGCCGTACGGGACATTTTCTTCTAGATCCTTCGACCATTAATATAACGAATGGCCCTAGCGCCCCTCTCTTTGCCAACCCCTATAATCCGGCAGCAGCAGTTGCAAATCTTGATGTTGCAGACCTAAACGCAGCTTTGATGGCCAGTAGTGTTACGATAGCAACTTCATCGGGAGTTGGAGGTACAGGGGATATTAATGTAATGCCGTTTGCAATAATCAATGTCGACCCGTTAAGCGTAGGAAATATCCAGCTTTTTTTGTATGCCGACAATGATCTGAATATCCAAGAGAACGTCATCGCAACAGGTCCTTGTTCTATTGGTCCGCAATTCGATTTTCGGGCAAATGCAAATGGAATGGGGTCCACAGGTGTATTGAAGGTCGGATATTCAGGCCAGGTGAGCGATATTTTTGTTGATGCAGCAGATGGTAGAATTGATCTGTCGGGCAGAGCCATTGTCATAGGAGACACAAATGTAAGCGCAGGGAGATCGGTTAGAGTTCGAGCTCAAGGAGCCAACGGGACTGCAAACATTGCCTCCACGGGAGATTTTTCAATCATTGGGAATAATACCAACGGCCCTGTTTTTCCCCAATCCTCGGTCGAATCTAGCCAAGCGATGGTTTTTAATAGCGGCGGCAATTGTAATCTCTTGGCAGGGTCAGGAGGCCAATCCGGCGTGCTGTTAAGTTCTGGCGGCACAATGACTATGGTGGTCAGCGGCGACTTAAGCTTACAAGGGGGCGGATCTGCAGTAAATAATGACTCCCAGGCGATTATTGATTCTGGGCTCACTCAGAACATCCGTGTGGCAAATGATATTTTCCTCCAAGGAGGAAATGGCTCGAATACAGATGTCATCATCCAATCGAGCGGGTCTCAAACGATCGATTGCAGCAGATTAATAGATTTAAGAGGAGGGCCTCTCTATACAGGAGCCATTAACGGCACAAAAGCTCAAATTAAAGCCCTTACTGCAGGACTGAATCAAGAAGTCAGAGCCCGTCAACTCCACATGACTGGTGGAGAAGATACCAACTCGGATTGCGAAATTATTTCGAATGGACCTCAGGCAATTCTTATCGCACAAGACATTGTGATGCAAGGCGGTATTGGGGGAGTTCCGGCCGTAAACGGAACAAAAACCAATATCGAAACACTCAATGGAGGAAACCAAATTATCAATGCGGGATCGCTCTCGCTTACCTCAGGACTCTGCGTGAATTCACAAGCAAGCATTCACTCTACTGGAGATCAAACGATTTTTTCTTCGGGGCCAATTTCTCTCTTAGGAGTTGGTTTGTTTTCAACCGGAGTCCTTATACGCTGCGATGCAGTGCAAACGATTACAGGGGCCAGTTTAACTCTAACCGGCGCCTCTGAAGTCAGCATCATTATGCCCGGGGCTCAAAATTTCAACATTGGAGGGGATGTCCTTCTCCAAGCACTTCCTTCACTAGGCGGCGGAATATTAAACTTGAGTGGATTTAATAATCCGCAAACGGCTCAAATCGGAGGGAGTTTGTCGATTATAGGGGCGGTAGCTTCAAATATGTCCCTTCAGAATGGATCGAGTTCGTTCATGAATATTGGAGGAGACCTAACTCTCTTAGGAAATGGCGGAATCGTCGATCTTACTTCAGATCTTGGAGGCAACACCGTTATTCAGGTCGGGGGAAATCTCTTGATCGATACAACAACTGGTACAAATGCGGATATTAACCAAAATGTCAATTTTCAAATGACTGTATCTGGCAATGCTGTCATTGGAACTGGGTCAAGTCAAGGAAGCCAAAGCATCGGAACTGGCGGCAGCTTTTTGATTGCCATTCAGGGAGACTTGACTATTGAGGGGGGGAGCGGAGCAGGCGCTAATTCAGGTATTGATTCCGCAAACTCATTTACCGGTTTATCCACGATCATTGTGGGGGGGAACGGGACTTTATTAGGAGGGAGCGGATCGGATGCCGATGCCTATATCCAAATCACTTCCGATGCACAGATTTCTATCGGAAATAATCTGTCCCTCACAGGAGGAGGAGGTTCAAATGCAGGGTCTATAATAGAGACTGGCATTGGCTCACAACAACTTTTTGTTGGAAGATCTATCAATTTAACAGGAGGAACTTCTCCTGGGGGGGGCGCCATTGCAGCCATTCTAACTACGGTTGGGGCGCAGCAGGTGTCCTCTGGTCAAGACATATTCTTGAATGCGGGTTCGGGGGCGGCCACTAACCATGCAATTTTAGGAGCGGGCTGGTTTGATACAATGCCTTTTTTGGGCTTTACTACTCCCGATAATTCGAGCAGCCAGGTCTCTGCATTCAGATCTATTGTAAGCCAAAATAACGGATCTGGCAGTAGAGCCCATTTCGATGTTTTAGTCAGTGGAGTTCCTGCTTTTGGGTTCATTCCTCCTACCAAAAATGGAGCTCTGACGATTCAGGCGGGGGCAGATATCACTATGGCTTCCTCATTCGCCGCTACGGAAATTATATTTACATCTATCCCTGAAGATTTCATCTATATCAACTCAGATCAGGCTTTTGCCGCTGGAGTAGCTTGGCCGGCGAACACCCATCCGTTCCTTGTAGGAACGCCCCTGGCTGCCGCTTCTCCTGCACAAGGCTCAAACGGGTTTGGCGGGTTTAGCGTTAATACAGCGCCGATTGGAGGGCCAATCAGCCTAACAAGCCAGAGAGGCTATATCTATCTCAGCTCAGCCGAGCGCTTTTTCAATGGAGTTCTCGACAACTTAACGATCGGAGCAGGAAACAACGAGCTAACTCTCACTTCTATAAATGGAAATATCTCAGTCGATCCCTTCCATAACATCAACGTGGCAAATGCTGTCGTTACCGGCGGCGATGTATTTATGATTGCCCAAAACGATATCTCGTTTACCCCCGCTGGTTCAATCGCCGCTGGAGGAGGTGTGATTCTGGTTTGCGATAATCAGTTCCCTGCGGTTCCGTTTCTTGGGGGAGGGGCCTTCACCATGGAATCTGGATCCACGATCACTACAGGATCTATCAAAGGGCCTTCGCCTTTGCAGATCTTTACTTCTAGGCGGAGTCAAAATTCGATTCTTGGCAATTTCCCTTTGAACGGCTCTCCATTTAGCGCAGGAGCTTTCCTGATTGATTCCAATACGGAACATTGGTGCGTCTATTATCCCGATTCTTTCTATGGCGGCGTCTATACCGTTTTCTACAAAGAGTGTTTAGGAATACTGACTGCTCAGGCGAATGTGATTAATAGCGAATTCTTTTTAGATCTCCATCCTGTCGATGAATACATGGGCCGTCAAGAGCGGTTCGCTATCTCCTCTAACATGGATGAAGAAATTCCTTTCTACGAGGCCTATCAGATCCGCCGCCGAAAATTACATCTCTTCCATTATCCGGATGAGTCGACGGCGCTCTTTTGGTAAAATAGACCTCTTATTTAAAGAGGCGGTCGAGCGCAGGGCCGAATTCTCGATTGACCCACGGCTCTACACTGTCCGTAACTACGCTCTTGTCGTCATGCGTGCTAAGCGAAATAATTCGGAGCGCTTCAGATTTGAATATGTCCTGACTATTGAGAAATTGTGCAATGAGCTTATTTTTTCCATTCTGAATCGAAAATTCATAGGGCGTGCGGCCTGCATTGAAGCGAGCTGTCACAACGTAGGGCCATTTGGCCTCGCGGAATAGTGAATTGCCTTCAAGAAATAGATCTTGGACGCCGCTTAAATAATCGATGATGGAGGGGAATATGTCCATCTGTGATGCAAGAGCGCGCGGGCTTAATTTTCGCTCCTGATCTCCAAACTTAAAGTAGAGGGGGACGCGGGTCTGTTCGCGCGTGAGATGCGAGTTATGGAATAGATGCCCATGCTCAAAGAACTCTTCTCCATGATCCCCAGTGAAGATCACGATGGCCTCTTCTTTATTCGGCAAGTTCTGGATAAAGTTGCCGAAGAGGCTGTCCATGTAGTTGACCGAGTTGTTGTATCGGTTCTTAATGCGCTGAATCGCTTTTTTCGATTGGAAGGCTCTAAAATAGGCCAATTCTTGCGCAAATGGGTTGAACTTGGGACTCCATGCTTTCGGCCAGCTATAATCGAAATGGGTAGAGTCCCAGAAGATGATGAACACTTGGCCGTGGGCAAGTTCTGGATTGTTTTTGATGTCTTGCTGCAGTTTGGCAAGGGCCTCTGCATCGGTGTCTGCCGCATTAGCGGGGGGAACGTGGTGAAAATTCTGCCGGCTGCTTACAAGATCTTTGCCAAAGAGGAGCTCCTCCATCCCGTAGTAGCCAAGCTGCGCCGAGCTGTAGATGCGGATCTGATAGCCCCATTTTTTTAGTAGATTGAGGGCTGGGCTTCCCATCTTCCAATGATCCTGGAAATTTTTCCAATGGTAGGGAAATTGGGAGTGGAAAATGGAGAACCAGGAAAGGTGAGTCCCATTGCCGCTTGAAACCGCTTGGTCGAAGCTGGAGTAGTCGTTTTTAAATTGGGTCAAATGGGGGGCGATTTCGGGCGTGATTGAATCTTCTCTGAGACTTTCGACAATAAACAGGTAAATGTTGGGTTTCTTGGAAAGAAGGGCTTTGTTTTGGTCGATAGCGGCTGCAACTGCCTTTTCGCTCATGGGCTGTCGGAGAGAGCCTTGCGTGGAGAGGACGACGTTTTCCGGTTGGAGGAAGGTGAATTTCCATGGAAGGGACTTGATAAATGCGGTATAGGCGTCGGGTTGAATCACTTTGGATGCAGAAAAATCCCAGAAGAGGAGCGCCAGCGGTATGCAGACAAAGGCTTGCAAGAAGTAGTTGTTTGAAATGAAGAGGGGCTTTTTCTGTGCCAGTGTATTGGTGATTTTGTAGATGAACATCCCCAGAAGCGGCAGAGAGGCGAGGAGTCCGAAGAAGATAAACCAGATCCAAAGAGAGATCCCCGAAGCATCGAGAAGAAAGAAGAAATTCTCCAGGCTCTCATCGAAGACAAAGATACGGAGCGCAGACCAGACGGAGAGATCGAGGATTCGATCCATCAGGTAATCGAAGATGTGTAGGAAGAGAGCGATAAATGTGCCGCCGATAAACAGGGCAAAGGGGATTTTTCCTAGATAGCGCCTGATGACTAGGCCGAGGCCGACGAAGAGGGTGATCTCGAGAACTACCTGGCCAATCGCGTAGAGGAAGAAGAAGAGGCGGGATCCCCCAAGATTTTCTTTGGTATAAATGCTGCTGGCGGTCAAGAGAAGCAGTAAGGCGAGAAGACCGCCAAAATAGAGGTAGTTGATCGGGAATCGCTTCATAGACCCTATATGGTAGAGAACCGATTTTTAGACAACACTATTGAATTGGTGTGTAATATGATGTAAATCAGTTGTTTGTTTTGCTGTCCTTCTGGAAAAGGATGGAATGTGGTGTATCTGTCCTTGTTAGGAAGGATGGCCAATTTTCGATTTAGGTTGGATATATAGTGCTTCCACTTCAAATGGGTGCCTTTGAAGTGGAAGCACTATATACCCGTTCTTGATTCAAGAATCGCCTTGATAAGAATTTTTCTTGACCCGTAAACTGTTTGGCATGAATTTTTCAACCACCCGCGAACAAAGTTCGCTAGAGAACACAGAGCTCACAGAGGCGGAAAATATTCTCACAGGCAAAATCATTGGAGCAGCCATAGACATTCATCGATCTCTTGGACCAGGGCTTTTGGAATCAGCTTATGAGACTTATTTAATATATGAATTGCGCCTTCGAAAACTAAAGGTGGAAAACCAAAAGGCAATCCCAGTCTTTTACAAAGATGTTATGCTTGACTGCGGCTATCGCGTGGATTTGGTTGAGGAAGATCAGGTGATCGTTGAAATCAAGTCTATAGCGGGGATTGCCGCAATACACGAAGCCCAATTAATATCATATTTGAAGCTGTCCGACTACAGATATGGATTATTGATCAATTTCAATGTGAGATTATTACGTGAGGGGATACGTCGACTAAAAGTTTAATTGGCTCTGTGAGCTCTGTGTTCTCTAGAGAACTTTGTTCGCGGGTGGTAAAAAATTTCCCGATTCTCTAATTTTCTTCGGTATATATGAGATTCTTAATCCTGTTTTTAATATCTAGTTCTTGTCTTTTTGCTGATACTGTCATGGTAATTTTTGGCGCTACCGGCGACCTGACGGCCAAGAAAATCCTCCCCGCAATTGATGGCTTAAGAGCGTCAGGGGCTCTCCCTGAACCGTTTGCCGTCATTGGCATGGCCCGGAGGCCCCAAGAAGAGTTTCCCCATCCGATCCTTTATGCACAGGGCGATTTTGATGAGGATTTGGGTTATGAGAGACTCTCTGCCATTCTCGCCGCTGTCGATGAGAAATGGGGTAGGAAAAGCAACCGGATCTACTTCCTCGCCACTCAGCCGAAATACTTTTCTACGATTGTCGAGCAGTTGGATAAACACGGATTGATCTACTCGGCTGATGGGAGCCAGTGGTCGCGGGTCATGATCGAAAAGCCCTTCGGCAATGATTTAGAATCGGCCCTCGAACTACAGAGAGAAATAAAGGAACATCTCGATGAAAGCCAGATCTACTTGATTGACCACTATCTGGGTAAGGAAGGGGTTCAGAACTTAGTTGATTTCAGAATGAATGGGGAGTTTGAGTCGATTTGGAATCATGCATTTGTCGAGAACGTAGAGATCATCTTAAGCGAAGAAATCGGAGTGGGCACGAGAGGTAAATTCTGGGAAGAGACCGGCATGCTTCGCGATGTAGTCCAAAACCATGTGATGCAGCTTCTTTCGCTTGTCGCAATGGATGTTGGAGACGATATTCCCGCTGAAAAGATCAAAGCTGTAGAAGCTATCCGGCCGGTTGAAAGCATGCACAGGGGCCAATATGGGCCTGGAGCGATCAACGGATCTCCTGTTCTGGGTTATCGCGAGGAAGCGGGCGTTCCCAAGGATTCTAATGTGGAAACTTTTGTGGCCGGCGAGCTCTACGTGGATAATGAGCGGTGGCAGGGAGTTCCATTTTATATTCAGGCGGGCAAGCGATTAGGTAAGCAGCTTACCGAAATCGTCGTTACTTTTAAGTCGGGCGAAATCTTACACATACGGATCCAGCCAAAACCTGCGATCTATTTTGAGGAACAGACTGAAATGCATTTTGAAAAGCCCCGATTTTCCGACGGATACCAAAAACTAATTTACGATGCGCTCCAAGGGAACCAGGATTCATTTGTCCAAAATGAGGAGCAGATTGCATCATGGAGACTCCTCACGCCGATTTTAGACAGTTGGAAAGAGAAGCAAGACATACCCATTTACCCTGCAGGAGCTCTAAATGAACTGGATCCACGACTTTCAACTCTTCCTCTTTGACTTCGATGGCCTTTTGGTCAATACGGAGCACCTCCATTATCAGGCCTACGTGAATATCCTCGCGCAAAGGGGCTATCAATTGAAATTGAGCTTTGCCAACTTCTTTGAGCTGGCCCATTTCAATTCGACCGCGTGGCGGGAGGCTCTCTATGCAGAAATCCCAGATTTGGAGCCCAACTGGGACATCCTCTACAAGGAAAAGAAAGACGCCTTTCTCAATCTTCTGGTTACGGGGAAGGTGGAGTTGATGCCTGGAGCCGAAAAGTTATTAAAAGCCTTGAATGAAGCCAAAATCCGAAGGTGCGTTGTAACCAATTCAATCCTCGACCACATCAAATTACTTCGGGCCCGTATCCCTGTTCTTCAAACAATTGAGAAGTGGATTACCCGCGAAGATTACGCATTGCCAAAACCGAATCCTGAATGTTACTTAAAAGCGATTCAGCTCTATGGAAAGTCTGGAGATCGGATCATTGGTTTTGAAGATAGTGTGAGGGGGCATAAGGCGCTCTCCGGAACAACGGCGTTTCCGGTCCTTATTTGCCCGAAACATTACCCCCTATTGGAGATGGCCTTACAGCAGGGGGGAGCTCATTTCGAGTCTTTGGAAGAGGTTGCTTTTAGTAAGCAGTTATAGCTAATGTGACTCTAAGGCTGATGTGCTTTACCGTAAGTTGCTTGTGAGTTTTTAGTGAATTTGAATTGTTACAATGTTATAATTTTGTTGAACGGTATCGGTGCTCGTGGCTAATAAGAAATCCGACTGGATTGACGACCTCCTTGGGGAAATTCAGTGCTGTGTTGAATCGCGGAATTTTAGATTAAGCAGGCACGCGATGGACCAAGGGAGAGATCGAAACCTTAGTCTGCCTGACGTAATTCACGTCCTGTTAAACGGGAGACACGAAAAGGAAAAGACGCTATTCAATACTGCTCGCCAACAATGGAACTACGCGATTAGAGGAAGTACTCTCGGTGGTATTGAAGCAAGAATAATCATAGGATTTGAATGTGGTATGGTTATTATAACCATCATCCGTTTAGCAAAAAAAGCGAAGAGGAAAATATGAAAAGGCAAAAAACTGAGACCTTTGTGTATGAGGGGCTTGGATTTCCTGTTAAATTGATCGATGTTCCCATGAAGAAAATGTGTGGAGAATGGGTAGTCGATATCGATTTAGTGGAGCTCCAGTTAGTAGTGCTTCGCTATCTGGTCTATAAACCCACGCGACTCACCAAAGATGAACTGAGATTTATTAGAAAATTTCTTGTTCTTACTACATCCGATTTTGGTCGAAGCTTTGGCGTGAGTCATGCAGCGGTCCTTCAGTGGGAAAATGGTAAGAGGCGATTAACTCCCTCTACCGAATTCTGCATTCGGCTGCATGTCCTCAATCATCTTCATGCTAAGAGCAAAGAATTCCGCAGCTTGTTCAATACGATCAGTCTTGAAAAGCTATCCAAAGCTAAAGCGGAAAGCAACGGTCCTCTAGAAATAGACGCTTCAGAAGACCTTAAAATCGCGTGAGCTTTTAGAAAACATCTATATCATTCAGATTGTTTTGCATAACAAGCCCTGCTGCTGCTGCACATCCACCCATTGGAGGATCTCGGTCGTCTTTCTTGAAGAGAGGTGGTTCGATCCTTCTGCAATTCGGGGTCAAAACTGAGAAAAACCAAATAAAAAATGGGTGCAATTCATACGATTTGCCCGATGTTATCTTTTCGGCAAGGCTCTCTTCTCCAATCAAATTTTCTCTGCAGAATGGACATTTTGGATCTATTAACTGCTCGGCGCAAATCGCGCAAATCGCTGAATTCGCATTATGAGCTCCATGCGTGTAGATCTGTTTGTCTTTTTCAAGGCATATTCCACAGTCTCCGGTTACCGGAAGAAGTTGTAATTTTGACAAATCATTTATTGAAGGCATATAGCAATGTCCTGTATTAATTAATAATATCAGGATATTATACATTATTTAGTATTATGTGTTATAAAGTTTACGATATTGGGATTGATATTTAATATAATATTTTTTTGAGAAAGAGCCCTTGCGCTGGAGCGGCAAAGCCGGCTTTGCGTCGGTCGCGCGCAGCGAGGATTGCGGGGATTTGGGTGGGCGCTAGTTTGCCTGCCGCGATGTCGAGCAGCGTTCCCGTAATATTGCGCACCATTTTATAGAGAAATCCGTCCCCTTCAAATTCAAGCCGCACTCCCCCTTTTTGTTCGATTGCGTCAAGTCGGAAGAGGGTTCGGACTGCGTCCTTGTCGGGAATTTCTTTCGTGTTTGCAAATGAGGTGAAATCGTGCGTTCCAATGAAGTGCGAAGAGCCCTGTTTCAGTTTCTCGAGATCGAATGGGCCGTATACTTGATGCCGGTAGAGTTTGGTGAAGGGATCTGCAATTGGGTCGATGTGGAGATGGTAGTGATAGATTTTCGATAGAGCGCTATAGCGGGCGTGAAAGTCGGATGGGACGGGGTCGATTTGGAGTATGCGGATATCGGGCGGGAGGAGGGCGTTGAGAGAGATTCGGAGGCGCGCGGGATCGAATGGTGTGTCGGTATCGAAGTGGGCGATTTGTCCGTGGGCGTGCACTCCAGAGTCGGTGCGGCTAGATCCTGTTAGGTCTAACGGATGGCGAAGGGCGGTGATCAATGCTTTCTGAACGAGAGCTTGGATCGATTGGGCATTTTCCTGAACTTGCCAGCCGCAATAGTGCGTTCCGTCGTATGTGATGGTTATCTTATGGCGCATAGTGTCTCTGCTACAGCAAGATCGAATGGTGTGGTGATCTTGAAATTACGGGGAGAGGAAGGGACGATTTGGGTTGGAAGCCCCATCGCTTCCACCATCGAAAGGTCGTCGGTGATGGTTAGATTGTGCTTATGGAGGTAGTCGAAGGCCTCGATCATGAGGGAGCGCCAGAGAGCTTGGGGAGTTTGCATGTCCCAAAGATGGGAGCGGTCGAGGGTTTTTTCTACGAGAAGATCGGTGGAGCATTGCTTGATTGTGTTTGCGACGGGACTGGCAAGAGCGGCGGCGCCGGTTTTTTGGACTGCGGCAATGAGGGGGGCGATATACTTGGCCTCAAAAAAGGGGCGGGCCGAGTCGTGGATGAAAATCATTTCTTGGGTGCTTTTTTGGAGTCCGGAGTAGACCGAGTCTTGCCGGCGGGGGCCAGGTTTCGCGAACTGAACTGAGGGTGGAAAAAAATGTTGATACTCAGGCTCGCAGACGACAATGATCTGGGTGATTTCTGGAGCTTGCAGGAACGTCTCGAAGCTGTAGAGGGCTAGGGGTTTGTTCTTGAGAGGAATGTATTGTTTGGGGAGGGGAGCGCCCATACGGCTTCCAATCCCACCAGCTAAAAAAATTAGGGTGATCATGGGAGCATTTTAAGAGAAATTGGGCCCAAAAGTAAAGCTTTTGGGCCCTAGAACCTTAAGAAAGGTGCTTGTTGACGAGTTTTGTCATCTCAAACATGTTAACAGCTTTTTTGCTGCCAAATATTTTGGACATTTTCTCATCTGGATTGATGTTGCGCTTGTTTTTAGCGTCTTGGAGTTCGTTCTTCTTGATGTACGCCCAAAGCTTTTTAGTCACCTCTGTGCGCGGCATTGGTCCTTCGCCCACAACAGCTGCTAACTCTTTGCTGGGTTTCATAGGTTGCATAAACTTAGAATTTTTTTGCTTCGTCGCCATGTTTTTCTGTCTCCTTTAAAGGCTCGATTTCTTATGTACTTGAGATATATGCTCAAAAGAAATCTTTTATCTGTCCAGGGGTTTAATAGTCAAAATAAATCGCTGAAAAATCTTCCCGATTCAAAAAATTTTTCCTTTCGATCAGGCGTTGCTTCAGCTTTTAAGAGTTTGACATTCTAACGGATATTGCGATTTTGGGGACACTAAAACTTGAGTGTTGAATTTTTTGCATCCTTCCTGGCAAATTCACTTTGTATGCTTGATATTTTACAGAGACGTCTGGCGAGCGCAAATTCTCTAGACGAAAAAAATGCGCTCCTCGACGCTCTTCCCAGTGTCGATGCATTTTTCAAAGCGCATCCCGAGCTCTGTCTTTTGTCCACTCATCTAATTCCAGAACACTCGCTAGCGCTGAAAGAGATCATCGCAATTGGCCAAGCTGAACGTTTATTTGGCGAAAAAGCTCCAGATCAGAAGAGTTTGAACGATCTTCTAACTAAACTTGTACCTATCGACCACTTTTACCGAGAGATCGGCGGGATCGTCGGTTATCAGGCAAAGATCTTGGATCTTTTGAAGGGCTCTGATGAAGAGGTGAGCTTTCATGCGGGATACCACTCTCCTGCATTCCTAGATATCGCGGAAGAAACACCGAGCGTTAGGGAAGCGATTTCATGGGGGATCGAGGGGTTGTCGCAAATCGCAGAAATCTATCCGCTCGGAGGGGCTGCCGACAGGCTCCATCTCGTTGAAGAAAATACAGGTATTGAATTGCCGGCCGCGAAACTCCCGTTTGCGGGGAGAACGCTTTTAGAGCAGCTTGTCCGCGATTTAGAGGCGAGAGAATTCCTCTATTTTCAAACTCACGGGGTGCAGCTCGTAACTCCGATTGCAATTATGACTTCCCACGAGAAAAATAATCACGCGCATGTGATCCAAATCTGCGAGAGTTTGAACTATTTTGGCAGGCCGAAGGATTCGATCCGCTTTTTCACTCAGCCCCTTGTCCCAGCAGTCAATGAAAAAGGGGACTGGTGTTTAACGGGGCCTTTGAAGCCTCTCTTAAAACCGGGTGGTCATGGAGCGATATGGAAGCTGGCGCGCGATGGCGGCATTTTTGATTGGCTTGAAAAACAGGGAAGGACGAAAGCGTTAATCCGCCAAATCAATAACCCGATCGCAGGTCTCGACTACGGTCTTTTGGCATTTACTGGTATTGGCTGCAAGAATAAGATGGTTTTTGGATTTGCTTCATGCCCGCGTCTCTTACAAGCAGCGGAAGGGGTGAATGTATTGATCGAAAAGGGGCCGCACGTTGTTTTAACCAACATCGAGTATTGCGATTTTGCCAAATTTGGAATCGAGGATAGGCCGCTTAAAGAGGGTGAGCCCTACTCCCGCTTTTCTTCGAATACGAATATCCTCTTTGCTGATCTGAAAGCGATTTCTGAAGCTGTCGACAGATGCCCTTTTCCTGGACTTCTCATCAATCTGAAAAAAGGCTCTTATCTCACCGAGTCGGGTGAAAAAGTTGAAGAGGCGATGGCCCGGCTTGAATCGACGATGCAAAACATCGCAGATGTTTTTGTCGAGGAGAAGGGGTTTGAACTGAAAACGGAGAGGACCTTTGTCACCTATAATCGGAGGCTGAAGACGATCTCGACTGCCAAAAAGGCGTTTGTTCCTGGCAGGCCTCTCCAAGAGACTCCGGAAAACTGCTTTTACGATCTTCTCACAGCTCACCGCGAGCTGTTGATTGAATGCGGGTTTGATCTGCCTGAAAAACGGTCCTTGGAAGAATATCTAGAAAAAGGTCCCGAATTTCTCTTTCTTTATCATCCAGCGCTTGGACCTCTCTATTCGGCCATCCGGAAGAAACTGGTCCGGGGTAAACTGGCTGCCGGGTCGGATCTGGCTTTAGAAATTAGCGACTGCTTTATTAAGAATCTCAACCTTCAGGGAAGCCTCCAAATCATCGCAGAGCAGCCGGTTGGCCATTTCGATGAACAAGGGATTCTCCGTTTTTCTAAGCGAGTTGGAAGTTGCATTTTAGAAAATGTGACCGTTGAAAATAAAGGGGTCGATTGGAACCATTCCCGACCGTTTTGGAAAGCGAACCTCGAACGGCGCGAATCTGTAAAGGTCATTCTGAAAGGGCAAAGTCAATTCATCGCCCGAAACATTCATCTGAAAGGAAGCCATACATTCGTTGTTGAAGATGGCAAGATATTGGAAATATAGGGAGGCCGAAGCCTCCCCATAATTACAGCTTATACTACAGGTGCAGCAACTACAGGTGCAGCAACTACAGGTGCAGCGACTACAGGTGCAGCGACTACAGGTGCAGCGACTACAGGTGCAGCGACTACAGGTGCAGCGACTACAGGTGCAGCAACTACAGGTGCAGCGGCAACAGCAACAGCGGCAGCAGGAGCTGCAGCAGCTGGAGCTTTGTTATACAGGCTGCAAACAGCCCATGAAATTGCTGCAGTTGCAACGAGTGCGATACCTGCAACAACTTTAGTTTCTTTTGGAAGAGCTACGATCTGGTCTTTCGCTGCGAGAAGACCTTCTTTCGCTGTGTTCAACCACTGGCCGAGTGTTGCGCCAACAGAAGCGAAGAATGTAGATACAGATGCCCATACTTTGCCGAGCATCTCGCCTGCGCTTGCAGTGAGATTCTTAGCTGATTTGCCAAACGCTGCTACTGTTTCAGCACTTGTGTTGTACAAGGCTGCGCAGAATGTTGGGTTTGTTGTTACGGGTGATATTGGTGTCATAGGAAACCTCCTCAAATGGGTTTTTTTGTATGTTACGAGGACACGGTCCTCATTGTGTTAACTGAGATCCGAAAATTATATAGTCCATAAGATAAATGTAAAGAAAAAGCAAACGGCACATAAATTCTCCTTGAGATTCAGGGGTTAAGATTTTTCTTGAGGCTTTGACTTTTACGATCGTTTGCGCAAAAATTAGGCACAAACGAACCAAAATGGAGAAATCATGAACTTCGACGCGCAAGAAAAGCTCAAAGAAATCGAAGAAAGGCTAACCGCCATGTGGAGGTATCTTTGACTTAGCCGAGAAGGAAAGAGACGTTAAGAAGTTAGAAGAGCAAATGGCTGCGCCTGGGTTTTGGGATGATCAGGATTCGGCCCATAAAGTAATAGAGTCTTGCAATGCACTTAAATTGTGGACTGTCCCGTATCATGACTTAAAGGTCCGTTTCTACGATGTTAAAGAACTTCTCCCTGAGGCTGAAGCCTTAGGCGACGGAGAACTCGTTCAAGAACTTCTCGATTCTCTAGTAGACATAGAAAAGAACTTATCCGATCTAGAAGTTCGGAAGATGCTCTCTGGCGAACTTGACAATAAGGATTGCTACCTAGAGATCAATGCGGGCGCAGGCGGTACGGAATCGTGCGACTGGGCTGCAATGCTATCCAGGATGTATCAGCGCTGGACGGTGAAGCGGGGATGGAAAGTCGAGGTGATCGACCGGCAAGAAGGTGAAGTTGCAGGCATTAAGAATATGACGTTCCGTGTTTCGGGACCCTTTGCATATGGTTACTGCAAGTCGGAGAAAGGGGTTCATCGGCTTGTTCGGATTTCCCCGTTTGATTCGAATGCAAGAAGGCATACCAGCTTTGCATCGGTTGACGTGACACCTATTATAGATGATGTAGAGGTTGAAGTTCGTCCCGAAGACATTAGAGTGGACACTTTCCGCGCGTCAGGCGCCGGCGGCCAGCACGTCAATAAAACAGATTCCGCCGTCCGGATGACTCACATCCCGACCGGATTTGTCGTCTCTTGCCAAAGCGAGAGGAGCCAAATCCAAAACCGTGAAACCTGTATGAAGATGCTTCGCTCTAAAATCTACGAAAAAGAGTATGAGGAAAGGCAGCAGAAGGTCTCATCGATGGGCGGAGAAAAAAAAGAGATTGCTTGGGGCAGTCAGATCCGCAATTATGTGTTTCAGCCCTATACACTAGTAAAGGATACCCGCACGAAATATGAAGTGGGTAATATCCAGGCTGTTATGGATGGCGAGATCGATGGATTCGTCAACGCATATTTAAAGGAGTTTGGGTGATACCTATCGTCGAATTTGATATCCGATATACAACGCCCGAAGACTTGCCCTACTTGCAAGAGTGGTTTCAAGATCCGGCCGCTTGCGACGACTACCCGTTTAACGCTTTGGAAAAAGAGGACTCATTGAAAAACTGGATCGGTTTTTCGAAATTCAAGGCGAGCTTGACCGGGGTGATCGATAATGTCCCGATCGCCATTGGGACCTTATTTCTCATGCCCTACCGAAAAGTGGCCCACCACTGCTCCTTCTATTTAATGGTAGATCCCAAGTACAGACGGAAAGGGATTGGGACCTCGATGCTCCGCAATCTTCTCCATCTGGCGCATACCCGATTTAAGCTCGAGTCTGTCCATGTTGAGATTTATGAGCCGAGTGCTCTATTGCCCATCTTGCTGAAAAATGGGTTTGAGCAGTTTGTTCGGCAAGAGAACTTTGTGAAGATCAACGGAGAGCCGAGAGCGCGGCTGATATTGGAGCACCCATTCAAATGAAAGATCATTTAACGATCCGTTTTGCCGAAGAGAGCGACCAGAAATATTTAATTGAGTGGCTTTTGCAGCCCGGCGTATTGGAGGGGTTTCCCTTAAACGATCTCCGCGAGATTGAAGATGCGGCCCGCATTTGGATCAGTTACGCCAAGCACAACGCGGTCCTCACAGCTCTTTGGGATGGGGTCCCTTGCGGAATTGCGAATCTCTATCTGCAGCCCTACCAAAAGATGTCCCACCAATGCCTCTTTGCGATCATCGTCGATGAAAAATTTCGGGGCAAAGGGATTGGCGCAAAGCTTCTCCGCGAGCTGATGACCCTTGCGAAAGAACGGTTCAAGCTCGAGCTGCTCCACCTAGAAGTCTATCAAGGCAACCCGGCAATCAATCTGTATAAGAGGCTTGGGTTTAAAGAGTATGGGATCCACCGCCGCTTCATGAAAGATAAGGGGCGCTACCTCGACAAGATCCTAATGCAAAAAGATTTATGAGCGACAAACGCCTCGTTGATCTAGCCCCCATGCCGCTCAATATCGTTTGGCATGAAAACAAAACCACCTTTCTATCTGTGAGGAAAGAGGGGGGATGCATGTTTTTAAGAGTCCACCGCCTCTTTTACGACGCCCCATCGCCCGTCTTGGAAGCCTTGATCAAGTTTGCGATGAAGAAAGACCGGCAGGCTCTCGCTGTGATTAAGCAGATGGCCCACCTCCATTTCTCTCGTACGCACGTTGAGGCGAAGACGCTAGAGACTAAAGGGGAGGTCTATAATTTACAGGAAATTTTTGATCGAATGCTCGTTCTCCTTCCTATTCAGGATGTGGCAATTGGCTGGTCGGACCGGAAGCGGGCAGGCAAGTTTCGTTCCATCACATTCGGCACCTATGACAAACATAGCCGCCTCATCCGGATCAACCCCCTTTTGGACGATTCGCAAGTCCCCCTTTATTTTCTCGAGTTCATCGTTTATCATGAAATGCTTCATGCCGTCTGCCAATCTAAAATGGATACAAGCGGGAGATGCTCGGTCCATACGAAAGAATTTAGGGAGAGAGAACGGCAGTTTCCCCATTTTCGAGAGGCAAAAGAGTGGGAAAAAGGGTGTTTAACATTTTTTAAGAAAAGGAAATCCCATGGCAGGCCATAGCAAGTGGGCGAACATCAAGCATCGCAAAGAGAGATCCGATAAGAAAAAAGGGAAAATCTTCTCTCGCGTCATGAAAGAGATCATCAGCGCAGTCAAGCAGGGCGGCCCTGATATAAAGTCTAATAGCAAGCTCAAGACAGCTGTCCAAAAAGCCAAAGACGCCAACCTCCCGAACGATAGCGTCGAGAGAAATATCAAGAAAGCCGCTGGCTCCGACACCCAAGACTACACTTCGATGACCTATGAGCTGTATGGCTACGGTGGCGTTGGACTCATTGCCGATATCATGACCGACAACAAAAATCGGATCTCTTCCGATATCCGGATCGCAACCAATAAATGCGGCGGAACAGTGGCTACTCCTGGCGCAGTTGCCTACAACTTCGACAGGAAGGGCGTGATTAAAGTTGTGAAGGCTACTGCGAACGAAGATGAGTTATTCATGCTCGTCAGCGAACAGGGAGCCGATGATTTTGCTGTCGAAGATGAGTCTTACGTCATTACAACACCGGTTGAGGCGTTTATTTCGGTGAAGGATGCTGTTGAAAAGGCGGGAGCTAAGATCGAAGAGGCGGAGCTTGCTATGGTTCCGAAGACATGGGTCGAGGTGAACGACACGGATGCCGATTCCAATATCGCTTTGATTGAGTGGTTGGAGAATCTCGACGACGTTGACGCTGTGTACCACAACATGAAGATCTAGTGTTCCTTAACAAGAATCGGGAAATAATTTTTTTACCACCCGTGAACAGGGTTCACTAGAGAGCACAGAGATCACAGAGGATGAGCGAGGCCCTGCGTAGATTTAAATTTAATCCTTCTCTGTGGTCTCTGTGCCCTCTAGCGAACCCTGTTCGCGGGTGGTAAAAAACCATTTTCCAGGATCCTGACTTTATTTATGTATAAAATATTTATTATGTATTAATTAATTTTCCGTTTGTGTTATAATTGCTGTATTAATTTGGAATTGCAATTATGGCTAGTATTTGTAACAGAGTCGGATCTTATCTCCCAAGCCTCTCATTTAAGAATGTTGAGCGCGCCATTATGGCTGGGATCGCCGTGCAAAGTTTATGCATGGGGGGGATTCCTATGCTCATCGCTGAAGCTGGCGCCTATTATTTTGGCAGAAAATACTTGATGGCTGACGAGCTGCCTGCTCAATTCCCGCTTGTTGCTGGATTGCCGACACGTCTTGATGTTTCAGCCCGTTTGAACGTCCCCGCAGAAACGCCCACGAAAATCATCTGGAGCGGCAATAGCTGTTTCTGTTCTTCGGCCCTTTGGTCCTTTTTCGCTAGCCAGCCGGTGGCTTTAGGCGAGCTTCCTGAGGCCATTAGTAGAAGGTTGAATACAGCAGATCTCTTTCCTGGAGGATTGCATCCAAGCGATGAGCAAACTGCGCCCCTATGTGCTATAGTAGAGATTGTCAATAAGAGGGAACCGATTACTCTAGGCGACTTCAATCGACTGCGCCAGTCTCTGCAACAATTTGAAGTTTATGGATTCCCAATCGGGGCCAATGAAAGAAATCTAAAAGCTCTATTGTCTCTTCTAGAACTGCACGATCTAATTCGGGAATACCAAACGGGCAAACCCATGAAGGGAGAACGGATCAATTCTTTAAGAGAAATGGTTTTTCGAGTCGACCCCAATTTTAGGGATACAGGAACCCGAATTGGAGATGCCCATGAAGTATTCCAGCCGCTCGCGAATTTGATTTTTGAAGGATCGCGGTTCGAGCAGAATCTTCATACGACAAGGGTTGGCCAAGGGCAGCATTTAACCGAAGTAAGGCCAAACTGGGGTGATATCGCTTTGCCGATGCCGATGCCGATAGTCAGTGGTCAAAAGCCCACTCTCCAGTCCATTTTTGAAGAATACTTAGCTCCAAGCAAACCTGTAAAGATCGAGCTTGGCGATGCCCACACATCTTATATGCTAAAAGAAACAAATCAATTCGAAACCGCCCCTCAATTCCTTGCGTTGACCCTGAAGCGCGGCGACGTTGCCATGGTGGAAGACACAGATTATAAAATGGGTGAATCGACGGATTTTAAATTCAAGGCTGTACAGGCTATGAATATGGATGAAGTGGACGTTCGCAGCCGGCTCGATCTGGATGGCAGGTTTTGCAGAGATGGTCGCAAAGCCCGCTACGAACTGGTTTCTGTCAGTAGGCATATGGGCAGCTTTGCCCACTATGATGCAATTTCTAGGGGGCCCAAAGGGAGCTGGAATTATTGCAACGATCTAAAGAAAGAGGGCTCCGTTTATCGATTCGAGGCCTCCGATATCCCAAAATACGCCGAGACAGGCTACATGTTTTTCTTCCGCCGAGTCGGCTAATCGACCCATACAATAATCCCATTATCCAAACTTGCCTGCTGTCGAATAGCGGGATAAGTTCGTAACCATCTAAAATTTAACTTAATTAATCGTTAAATTAATTTGTGTTATGTTTATATATAGTTATGGTTTGAATGTGGTGTTATTTAATGTTTTATTACGTTATAATTTAATTAACTAAAATAAAATTATGAGGTAATTTGTGGCGACTTTAGGCGAAATGGCAGGAATGGTTATCCGAGAGAATCCAGTACCAGTGGTGGTCTCTACATCGGTTATAGGCGCAGGTGTTGGGTACGTAACGCCTGGGTTGCTGAACACGATCGCGACAACATTAGGCGGACTTACTGCAAAGGCCGCAAGCTCTGCTGTAGGTCTTCTTCCAGCCTCATTAACAAGTTACGCAATCGACACTGGTTTTGTGGCTGGTATGAGCGGATTGGTTTCATCTTATCCTGTTGCTGCAGGTGCGCTTCTTGGCGGGGCTGGCCTCACTGCCACGGTCTTAACGTCTCCATTATGGTTACCTCCAGTCGAGTGGACCGCTGGAAAAGTTATAGGTGGTGTTTCTTGGGCTTGGAATCAATTGCCTAACTGCCGTAATCGAGGTCCAGTTGTTCCTGCTCCGGTTGCTCCCCTTGCACCACCCCCACCTGCTCCGGTTGCTCTCACTTCGGCGACAGTGGCTGCAGCTATTAACGCTGGTCTGACCCCTGCACTCACCGCCGCTGCTGCTGGAGCCGCTGCTGCCGGCCAAATCGTTAATCTTGACACTGCTGGCAAAGCCGCGCTTGCTGCAAATGCCTCTTGGTGGATTGCTGCAAATGCTGCAATTACTCCAGCTATCCCTGAGGGTAGCGCTGCAGTCATAGCTGCTGCGCAAAATGCTGCAGAAGCTGCTGTCCGAGCTGCCACTGTTGGCGCTCCTGCGAATGAAATTGCGGCCGCTGTTGCCGCTGCTCGAGCCGCTGTCGCTGCCAGAGCTGCTATTCCCGCTCCCCCAGCGCCGGTTATTGTCGCTGCTGCTGGAGCCGCCGCTGCTGCCGCTGATCCTGCTAATGCCGCTGCTGCTGCTCGATCTGCTGCTTTTGCTTTAGCTATTGTCCTCCGGGCTACTGACGCTCAGGCTAATGCCGAAGCCGCCACTGCCGCTGGTCTTGTTCCCGCTCCGGTTGCGGCTGCACCAGCTCCTGTTGTAGCTGTTGTCGAGCCTACTGCTTTACAATCTATATACCGCAAAATCCCTCCAACAAGTACTGATAAGGGAATTGCCACAGCTTCAGCTGTTGCTTTAGTTGCAATCGGCGCCGCTAGCTCGGTCGCACTAGGTCTGGTTGCTGGCACAGTTGGTCTGGCTTGCCTAGGAGCCAAAAAATACAAAGAGTACAAGACAATCACTCATGCGGAAATCGCGCTGGCACAAGAAAGAGCCGCTGCTCAAGCTGCCCTCGCTCCTTTCAACCGTCTCCGTCCCTTTGATCTGTATGCAAATCTTTTAAAAATTGAAGCAACTGCAGAGGCTCAACCGATTATTGCTGAGACTCCCCCCACAATTGTAATGGCAATGGCAAATGAAAACGGGATTGTGGCTGCATCATTACAAGGGATGTTAACGCCCCCTCGCGCAAAACGGCTACCGAAAGCAATTAAGAAATACCTCCGAGAAGCAGACCTATTTCCAGCTGGAGTTAAGGAAGTTCATTTGCAGAATCCGGGACTGAACGAAGGGAGACGAAATGCCCTGGTTGCAATTGGTAACGCATTGAGACCTGCAAACGGCACAATTACCGAAGCGGAAATAAACAATCTTCGTGTCAATTTGAAAATATTGGGAGAGGGTGGTTTGCCTGCCCATGGAATCAACAAGAAAAAGGTCAACGAACTATTAGTTCTATTGGAGTTCCGCCAGTGCTATCGTAATCAGGTTATACCAGCGGACGATGTCGCAGGTTTATATGCGTCTTTACGACGTTTAGAACCAGAGAAATTTCCTCCTGAAATGAAAAATTGCTCTCCGCTGATTCTTTGCAAAACGATTTCAGTTTTGATGGAAGATCACCCAGAAGACGAATCGCAGCACGTAGTTCGATTCATTGAGAAACCTAGACCGGGTGAGCGTGAGCCGCGCTTTACTTATGTGCCAGAGGAGATTGTTACCGTTATGGCTCACGGGTATGTAGCTGGTCTTAACCCAACTGCGGATGTGGTTACAGCAGGAGATGGAAGCACCACCACCTATAGAGCAAGTAGCTATATTACCTGGGAACCAAATGCAGATCATCCGGAAACTGGCGCACCCCACGCCACAGCCACTGTAGCTAGAGCTAAGGGAGCGTATAAGTATTTGAACTATCATGGCAAAAACGACACATGGACTAACTGTGATAATCAGCGTCTGGAACAACATCGGGAATGCCCATTCACTGACCCAGAACACATTCGCCATGCTTACCTGGTGTTCTCAAGGAAAGCATAGTCAATCATTCGGTCGCCGCGGCCGCGCTCTCCTGAAGAGATTTTTTATCTGTTCGGGGAGCGTAGGTAGCGATCTCTTCAAGTTTCAATAAGCCAATTGGCTGATAGGTAAACGGCGTTGCCAATTTCCCTTGAAATAGGACTGCTAAACGCTTCCGGTTTTCCCGGCCTAAAAATAGATTCGATTGATTCACAAATTCATCATAGGAAAGGGCAGCGAGCGCGCTGATCCTCTTTTCAACAAAATCAAAATCTCCATCTCTTTCAAATGCTAGACGGTCCCAAAGCTGGGTCTTGCTGCTCAAGTTTCTAAAACGGGTCTTGAGTGAAGCGATGAGGCTCTTTTTAAGCGTCTCAAATCGTTCGAGGGAGGTCGTTTCTGCCAGCGAATCGTTAAACTCTTCAATAAACTGCTCAAAGCGGTAGAGGAGCTCGTCGGGCTGGTGCGAATTGGATTGGACGAGGAAGTATTGGAAGAGCCGCTCTTCGATTTCCGTCCCGTCGCTCTGGGCAATGTAGCCTGTCTTTTGCTTGGTGCGGAGCTCGTTGAAAAAGGCCTCTTTGAGGATAGCGGAGAGGATCTCTTGGGCAGCTCTTTTCTCGTAAGTGAAATCCCCTTCTTCAAGGAGGAGTATGGCTGCGTTCCCTTGCACTTCAGTGGTCTCTGCAATTTGGTAGGGGCCGGCATTATCGGGGAGGCGGAGGATTTTTGTCTCATGGTGCTCGGCCTTAGGATAGGGGGCCCGTCCGAATGCGTGAATCACGTCCAGCCAGGCCGATTCGGCCTCTTTCATGCTGAGATTGCCGGCAAATAGGGCTTTGAGATAGGTGGTCTCGAATAGATTCCTGTGGAACTCGAGGAAGTCTTCGTAGGTGATCGTTTTAAGGGCGGCTAGTTTCTCTTTTCTAGTCGATTTATCAAGGCTCACTATCGAGTCGAGCAATTCCTTCGCTTGGCGGGCTGCGAGCTCTTTCTGGGCATTGAAATAGGCCTTCTCGTGGCGCTCTACGTAAATGGCGAACTGCTCTTGGGTTGGTGGGTCGAGGGGCATCTGTTTGGCCACTTCTTGGAGAAGGAGGGGGGCTTTCTCGCTATAGCCTGAAATCTCGAGGTGGATGGAGGCGCGGTCGAGATCAAAGGAGCAGGATAGGCCTGCGGAGCTTGCGGCTGAGAGTGTGGGGTGGAGGATGTCCGTGAGATGGTCGATATAGAGGGAACCGAGGACGGCGCTCCGGGCGGTTGGAGTGAGCTCTGGCGTGAGGATGTGGATGTGGTAGATCGAATCGGGGGCGCCAAATTCAGGAGAGCGGACATAGTAGGCAATGCCGAGATCGCCATCGGCGATGAGCGTAGGAGTGCTGCCGCCGTCTGGAACAAGAGCGAGGTTCTCGGGGAGGAAGGGGTTCGGTCCGGCAAGACGGATGTTTTCATTGGGTTTAGCATTTGCCCACTGTGCGATCCACTTTTCAGGGATCGGACGGATCGCGTATTCGGCGCCGAGCCATTTTTCGCGCCGGTTCGGGGTCACTTTTGTCAGCTCAGGGGAGGCCATGAGGGAAATCGTGCAGGTTTGGGGTGTTAGAACTGAGGCCGCGAGGGCGATTTTTTGCGGGTCGTACTGGGTTGAGAGGATCGAATTGCGCGGATAGGTGCTGAGGTCCTCTTCGGCAACGGTGTCTCCCAGTTTCGAAATGTAGTCAAACGGGTTTTGGCGGGCTTGGTATTGGTAGTTGAGCTGCGCCATCGCGTTCTTCTCTTGGAAAAGGTACGCGGGAACGCCGGTTTTACGGATGCCGGCGAGGGCTTGAAAGCATCTGAGGATGGTTGTGTCGATCTGTTCGATGCCCCGATTTGTCAATTCGAGAGAGATTTGGAAAAACCGGTGCTGCGGTCCTCCTAATTCATCGACGCGGACAGACATGGTGTCGATGAGCTGTTCTTCTTTCAACGCTTCATAGAGGCTGTGCTTTTGTCCTCTTCGAAGAGCGTAGGCGAGGATGTCAGCCGATTTAGTTGTATCAACGGATAGCTCGGGGGGGAGTTCCCAACTGAGAGTGAGCGATTGACGATTCTGGATCGGCTTGATAAACGAGATGTGGCCAATTTGTTCAGCTGAGCTTAAATTCGCTGTGTGGTCGACTGGATCTTGGACGCTTTTAGGCACTTCTGAAAAGGTTTGGATCACGGTCTCTTGAATCTGTCCCATTGGAAGGGGAGAGTAGACAACGAGGTGCATCTGCTCTGCGCCGTAGCGCTCTTCGTGCCATTTTTTCAGGGCGCTTTGAGGGATTTTGCCAAGCGTTTCTGAGTTGCCAGTAGAAAACATCCGGTTCGGATGGTCTTGATTGCCGGTTTCTTTGAAGACCATGTATTCGCGCCAGCCATCATTTTCAACATTTTTCGCAAACTCTTGATCGACTGCGTGCATCTCACGGGCAATGTTGGCCGGATTGAAAAGGGGATCGATGAAGAAGTGGGCAAAGCGGTCGAGAAGGGGAAGAAAGCCGGTTGTTTGGGCTGAAAACATATAGACGGTGCGGTTGGGGGCTGTGAATGCGTTTGTCTGTCCTGCGTAATCAGATACGTAGGTGAAGAACTCGTTCTCGCTTGGATATTTTTTTGTCCCCATGAAGAGCATGTGTTCGCAAAAGTGGGCCATGCCTGGATATTCGAGTGGATCGCTCCAAGAACCGGCTCCGACGCACATGGATACGGCCGATTGGTCTGCGGATGGATCGGAGATGAGGAGCACTTCAAGGCCGTTTGCGAGGCGTAGTTTTGCCGTTTTTCTTTCTTTCAGCTCAGGATTCAAGAGGGGGAGGTTGCAGCAATCTTCAATGACGGTGTAGTTGGACATCGGGGAAACAGCGGTCATGAGTACAGTTGTTGCGGAAATCAGTCTATTGATCATTTGAGCCTTTTGTAATGCGTATTTACTAGGTTCCAGACCGCATCGGCGCGGGCTTTGCGACGGGTGGTTTTATCATTTTCTTCTGATCCGGGAAATTTTTCCATATTAAATTCTGGAGCAAAGCCAATATGGATGGGGCATCTTTTTGCCGTGCGCACTTCTCCGAGCTCTTTTTGGACCGTTTCTGGGGGAGGAAGGAGATCGTAGGTCGCAAGAGAAAATGGATAGAAGTGGGTGGGTGTTTTCGCTTTGCGGGCCATGAGATAAAACATCTCGATGCTCGCCGGATCAAATGGGGCGACTTCAATTTCACCATGGGCGCCGCGCCGGTCTCTTCCGCCGCTGGGAGCTACATAAATGATTTTTCCACCTTCTTGGAGAAGGCGGCACATTAGCTCCATCGTATTTTTGTTGTGGAGCTGCTTTTGCGCTTTGAGTTCCGGCGGATGGTCGATGTAGCGCTTTGAGTAGATGCAGAGGAGATCGCATCCCATGCTGAATGGAACGGCGAGGGGATCGGTAACCACTCTTTCGCCGGCTACATAGATGATTTTGTCGCCGATGTGCGGATGGGTTTTTTCGAGGAGGATGGCGATTGCCTGCGGATCGGTTTCTGTTTGGTGATTGGCAAGGAGGACGACGTTTTCATTTCTTTTAAGCTGCTTATCGATTTCTTCGAGGGTTTCCTCTCCTTGAACTGTAGAATGGGCCAGATCGACTAGGGGCTTAATGAAATCGAGGCTGAATTTGTAATAATCGATTGGATGCCGCACTTTTTTATGGTACGGCTCAAAGGTAAATGGGTGCTTCAACTGGTTTTGCACAAGCTGGATAAACAAGCGCAAAATCGTATCGTCAGACCCAATTACCCTTCGATAATCTTTGAAAAATTGGGCTAAGATCTTTTCATACTTTTCCGGCAATTCGTCAGGTGTCAATTTTTTGTCCATTGATCGTCGAGAAAAATACGAATTCATTTAGATGAAGACTGTCATTCACAGCAAACTCGATCTGGGCGTTGGATTTGCCTGCGAGTTTTGAATAGTAGTCTTTGTCGCCGTGGTCCAGATATTTGTTGAGGTCTGGGTGGACGATGAGTTTTAGAGCGAACTGGCTGTGGCAAAGGATCAGTTTTTTGATGGCCCTTTCAATTTCCACAGAGACGCTTTCGTGTGTTTTCACAAGGCCGCTGCCAACGCAGTAAGGGCAGGCTGTGTAGATGGTTTGAGAGAGCGATTCGCGGCTTCTTTGGCGGGTCATTTCGACGAGGCCGAATTCGCTCATTCCAAGGATGGTGCACTTGGCGGTGTCTTCTTTCATGCACTCTTTCAGCCTTTCGAGAACGCGTCTTTGATTTTTCCTAGAGCGCATATCGATGAAGTCGCAAATGATCAGGCCGCCGATATTCCGGATCCGGAGCTGACGCCCGATTTCTTCTGCTGCTTCGAGGTTGATCCGAACGAGCGTCTCTTCCACATCGCTGCCTTGAGTATTCGTAGAGCTTCTTCCTGAGTTGACGTCGATTGTGTGCATCGCTTCAGTTCTATCGAAAAAGAGGTATCCGCCTGAGCCAAGCCATAATTTCCGCTTAACAGCGCGGTCGATTTCACGCTCGACATTGAACCTTTCAAACATCGGGACTTTGTCGCGGTAAAATTCGATCTTGAGGGGATGCTCATCCATATATTTATGGTAGAGCTGTTTGCAGTGGAGGTAGGTTGTGTGGTCGTCGACGAGGAGCCGGTCGATTTTTTTGTCGACGCAAAGGGTGACCACTCTCTTGATCAGATCCGATTCTTCGAAAAGGAGCGCTGATTTGCTTGCCTTATTGAATTTTTCTACGATCATTTGCCAGTTGTGGAGCAGCTCTGTCGCTTCATCGACGAGTTGTTCGGTCGTGGCGCCCATGCTCGCTGTGCGGCAGATGAGGCCCATGTCTTGCGGCATTTCAAAGGAGCGGATGATTTTTTTCAGTCTATCGCGCATCCCTTTGTCTTCGATTTTGCGGGAGACGCCGCGGTGCGGGTTATTGGGGAGGAGGACGAGGTATCTCCCTGCGATAGAAATATTAGAGGTGAGGCGGGCTCCCTTCGTGCCGATCGGTTCTTTGACGACTTGAACGAGTACCGGTTGGTCGATTTTGAGAAGCTGAGAGATCTCTTTTGCTTTTGGAGCCTCTTCCATTTTGCTGATGTCGTAGTCGAGGTCGAAGTCCATATCGAACATCTCTTCGAACTTTTTTGTGTTCTCTAGGATGTCGCTGATGTGGATAAACCCGTTTTCGCCTTCATGGATGTCGATGAAAGCGGACTGGATGTTGTGGAGGATGTTGGTTACTCTTCCACGATAGATATTGCCAGTGATTTGGCGGGATTTTTTTCGATCAAAAATGAGATCGTGCAACTGTCCGTGCTTCAGATAGGCGTAACGGATTTCTTTCGATTCAACGTTGAGGAGGATTTCTTGCATGGTGGGAGCCTTTTTGATCTATAATAGATCATTCAATAATTTTTGTACGAATCCCTCTTTCGCAAGTTCGATTGCGCCGAGGACCGCATTGGTAAATCCCTTCGGAGTTGAGTATCCGTGGCATTTAATAACGATCCCTCGAATACCTGCTAGTAATGCTCCAGGATATTCGGCGTAGTGGAGGGATTGGAATTTTTTTAATTCTGTGGAAGAGCCTTGAATCCGATCTAAAATCAGACTCGCGATCCCTTCGGCGGTCTTCAGAAAGACATTTCCTGTAAAACCATCAGTGACGAGCACATCGACGTCGCCGTCGAATACACTTTTTCCTTCAATATTTCCGGCGAACCGGAAAGAAGTTTTTTTTTGCAGCTCGTTGTAGGCTATCCGGAGCTCTGAGGTCCCTTTTACGGCTTCCGAGCCAATATTTAGGAGCCCCACGTTTGGCATTTTAATGCCCCGTGTTTTTTGGTAGGCGGCCCCGATCAGAGCGAATTGGACGAGGTGGGCGGCTTTAACCTGCACATTGGCTCCCACATCGAGGACCGCAACGGGATTCTTCTTTGTCGGCATGAGGGTGAGGAGGCAGGGGCGCAGGATGCCGGGGAGGGTCGAGAGGATCATTTTGGCGGACGATACGAGAGCGCCGGTGTTGCCTGCCGAGACAAAAGCATCGAGTTTGCCAGTTTTTAGAAGGCGCATCCCGATGTTTGTGGATGCGTTTTTCTTTCGGCGTAGAGCGAGAAGGGGGTGCTCTTCCATGCCGATCACTTCAGGGGCGGCAATGAATTTAAAGGGGGCGGCGCTTTTTTCGAATTCGGGGGTGCCGATGACAATGAGCTCAACGCCGCTCGGCAAAGAAAGACCTCTCAGAGCATCAAGCAAAACTTGGGGAGCGTTGTCGTTCCCCATTAAATCTATGCCGATCTTATGCTGTGGCAACAAAAGATTGGCCTTTGTATTGGCCGCAAGATGGGCAGATCCGGTGTGGGATACGGTCTTTTCCGCAGTTCGGGCAGGCCGATACATTTTTCGGTTTTTTCGCGTGGTGCGATCTACGGGAATTTTTTTTCGCATTTGATGTGCGGTTACGTGGTACGGCCATTGTGGTTATCTCCTAACTTTTACTTTAAGTCATTTTTGTTAATGTCGGCAAACGGGAAATTGGTCCGGTCTTGCGGGCGCAAAAAGGGTTCTATTTTGGCTCGATCGGGACATTTTCCACCGCTGCATTCAACGGTTCTCGGCAATTCGATTAAAAGAGCTTCGCGCAGCACTTCGCTGAAATCATAGACAGCGCTCCGAATCTCTTCCACCGGCTCCGTGTGATAATAATCTGTAACTTTCAAATCGACACTGATCATCGCGTTGCAGACGGCGCAAGGCATTTCGACCTTGGTGGCTGCACTGACGTGAAGGATTAGGTGGTCATCGGTTAGATAAGCATCTCCCTTTACGGTCACTGGCGTCTTGAAGAGCAATTCGGGCTCATCTGGGCCCAAAAATGCAGGGTCAGCTTTCTCTTCTATTTTAAGAGTTTGGCCGCCCTTCAAGCGATCAATCAAAATGTTAAATGTCGACATAGGTGGTTAAATCGTATAAAACGTCGATTTTAAAGGATATGGCCCTTAAAAATCCAGAAAAGATAGGATCCTTTCTCTTGCCATGAAAAAAAATATAAATTTACCACAGAGATAAGACACCTAGAGTGGCGGGGAAGCCCCCATAGGCCTCAACGTATCAAAAATTAATAAATGATTATTTCGCGCTTCGCGGTTATCTTCCCTCTGCGTCTCAGCGTCTCGGGGTTTATTATTAGTGACTTGAAGTTTCTTGGGTTGAGGCATATGGGGGCTTCCCCGCCTCTCAAGGTATCTTATTTCTGTGGTAAAACTTTCCTTTTAAATTAATTCAGTCGATTCGCGGCCCAATTGGACCGAAAATCGACTGAAATATCTTCTTAGTAGCTAAAGATTGCGTTGAAGTGGACGTGCGCTTTGCCAGAATCCTTCTCGACTTCGAGGAGGGGGAAGCCAACATCCAGTCTGCTTGTAAAGTACGAGGAGACGTTGTAGCGCAGACCAGGGCCGTAGCTGAGGAGCGTTTGGCTGATTGGGGTGGCTTCAACTGCCTCGCGGTACCATGCGTAGCCAGCGTCAACGAATCCGAGGAGCGTCACAGAGTCAGCTGTTTTAGGGAACCAAATCCCTGCAACGGTGAATTCTGGGGCGCGGATTTCGAAGTTGCCGCATACAGCGTTATCGCCGTTCACAACTTTCTCATCATAGCCGCGGACGGTGTTATATCCGCCGAGAGCAAACTGTTCAGCAGGGATCAGGTTTGAGACGGAGAGTTGCGATCTTCCTTGTACAAACATTTTCCAATTAGCTGGCAATTTTTGGTCCAATGAGAGAGAGAGGCGTGAGTAGAAATACTGGGGTGTCGCGCCAGCTCTCAAGTTGCTGAAATCTTCTGTTGTTTGGTGCGGGAGCATCCGTGCAGGCGATCCGACTAAATCGAGGCCAGCAGCGAGTTTTCCGCCGTTTTGGTTGCGGAGAGCGTTTACGCTAGTTGCAAATTGACCGACGTATGCGAGCATTTTTTTAACAGGTGCTGCGTCGTCTTCAAATAAAACGTTAGTGTTCATCCCTTTGAAATCAAATCCAGCTTCAAATGTAACTGAATCAATCCAAGGATTTGTGCCAAACCAGTGAGGTACAGCATAACGTGCGCTCGCCTGATAGTTCTCGCGGTGCTTCTGTGGGAAATCGGCGCGGACTGGCGCTGTTTCAGAGTACGATCCAAAAATACGGACAGTGTTGCGCCATGGCAATGGAGCGACGTACTGAGCTGTGTAGGATTGGAGTTCTTTGAAGTGGTCAGCTGTTGTTGCTTGGATGTTCAGTGTGTGGTCAGTAAAAATAAAGTCGTTGATGTCCAATTTACCGAAAATGCGGATTGGGCCAATTGGATTTGTCCCTGTGTTGTCTACGCCAGTTGCGATTTTCCAGCTTTTCTTATCTGATACGATAAGATCTACATCAGTTACGCCTGCTTGCGCGCCTGGTTGGTAGTCGACGCTAACGGTGCGGAATGGGTTTGAGTTGATCCAGCCCAAATCTTGAGCAATTGTTTTTTCGTTGATGGCGTCGCTTGATGCAAGGCGTACCCATTTCTTGACCGATTCTGGCTTAGAATAGAAGGAATTTTTCACGTTGAGTGAGCCGACTCGTTCTGGTTTTACAACGAGCTGAACAACTCCTTGAGATGTGTTCTGCTCTGGCATTGACACAGCTACGCGAAGATCTTCGTTCGCATGGTAGTGAGCGGTGATTGTTTCGCAAAGCTCTTTCGCGCCATCTTTCGACAACGTGAGAGATGAGAGGAACGGGGTGAGTTCTTCTTCGAGATCGCTTTCGTCTACGATTCCGTCGAATTGAATTCCTTCGATTTTATCTAGACCTTTGCTGCGGATCTTAGAAGAATCGTCAACGAGGACAACTCCTTTGAGTATGGGTGTCAGTTCCGCTTGTTCGGCGGCGTAGGAAATCGATCCCAAAAGAGTTAAGAGAATACTGATTTTTTGCATTGCATAGCTCCGAAATGATTAAATGTGGGCAACCAATTTAGCAGAGAGGAAATATTTAATCGAGAAAAAACCGTTCATTGCTGTGGGTATTTCGCCGTAATTTTTGAAAACATTTCTTTTAGGAAAGGATCCGCGGGTTCTCTGTGGAGACTGTCTTCTGCTAGCTTGAGAATTTGTTGGATGTTGTGCTCGGCGTTGAACGAATTAAATGCTGGCAGGAGGGGGAAGATTTCGACGAGCGAGAGGCGCCGATTCATGAGTCCTTCATTGATGATCCGAGAGCAAATATCGTCCAAGCTGCTCAAAGAGGTACACTGTTCCAACCCTTTGCCGAATCTTGCTCTTTCCGATTTGAGCTGGTTCATATAGAGCCTGATGATGTCTAGGTCCGATTCCTGCCAGCCGTGCCGGGTGAGAATGCGGCAAAAATCATCGGTGGAGAGGCTGGTCAGGGCCATTCTGAAGGCAAATGCGGGAAAGGCGGCTGCCGGGCGGGCTTCTACGCCGTCTTTCCAATCGGAGTCTTCGGCTCGGTCTGTCAAATGGTATTCGGGGAACGAGCGGATGAGCGGCTTCGTGAACATCTCCTGGCCTTTATCTCTGGCGAGCGAGTAGGCAAGTTTGATGCATTCTTCGCCGTTATCGGGTCTATATTTTTTGACCACAGCGCGTAAGACTTCAAAACTTTCCAGAGTCATTTTTCTGCAGAATATTTCAGTGGCCAGACGGGCTAATTCGGCGAGTTTAGCTGGGTCTTGCGTGGTAAATTCGGGTAGGGCGGGCAAGAGGCTTGAAAAACTTTTTTCTATAGCTGTATGCAGCAAAATGTCGACGAGGAGATCTCGACCTACCTTTAGCGTTGGAGAAAGCAATTTCGCTTTTCCTTCGATGAGCTTCGTTTCGTAGAGGCTAAAGCCGTGCGCCATTAGAATCAGATTTATCCCTATAAAATCGCTATCTAGAACAGCGCTCTGAAATTCGGCCACAGGGAAGACTTTTTCGCTTCTCTGGCCTCGAGGGGTTAATGAAGCGGGTCTGATTTCCCGGCGGGCGATCTCACTTGTTCTAGCGGCTGTTGGGTCTTCGGCTGCTGGTGGAAGGAGGGAATTTCCGGTGGTTCGTGGATCGGTGGGGGTAACGCGGTTCATAAAGTGCTCCTGGCTAATAAATTGGGAGGGATATTAGGGGAACTTCGATTTTGATAAAAGGAAATTGAATCTATCCTCCAAAAAATATGGGGATAGATGGGGATGGTTTCGTCTTGTTAAGGATTAGTTTTAATAGGCGAAAAGCGTTATAATGTCTGTTTATTAATTGGTGCTAATAGTTATGGAAATACCTCCGCCCCCATATTCTGAAATCGTTAAGACCCATGATGCGCTTTCAGAAAAGCTGACCTATGGGACTTATGCCCAATTGCCCTCATCCACTTTGTTTAAAGAGATGATCTATCGGATGGCGGACGGTTTTGGTTCGATGAAAACGCCATCGGCGCCGCCAGAGAGCGCCATGAATTTCACGAAACTGCCGAGCGCGCCGCCTGAGAGCGCTCTCAGTTTGATCAAGGAGCCTAGCGCTCCTCTGGAAAACAGCCCAACTCCGATGAATCAGCCTAGCGCTGCGCCTCCGAATTTACCCAGCCAAATGAAACCGCCAAGCGCCCCAGTGTTGACGCCCGGGTCCACCCCTCTACCGTCATCAGCGCCTGCGGCGCAAACGAACGTTCCTCAACCTGCAATGGCGGCACAGGCGCAGCAGCCTACTTTGAATTATTCCGCTCAGCCAACAGCTCAGCCGGCTTTAGTAAATCCAAATCCGATGGGAACCCATGTTCAGGTTCCAAATAATCCAACTCCTCCAAACCTGCCAGGGCTACCCGCCGCTCCAGTTCAGAATCCGGCAGTTGCAAAACCTCCAACTCCTAATGCAGAGCAGCAAAATACTCTAGGATCTTCTAAACCGGACCCATCGCCTAACAGCACGGAACAAATAGCGTCCCCAGCTCCCCCAATCGCCGCTCCCCAAGGGGAGACCGCGGCTGCTCAGACTGCTCATGCACCCTCCGTAGCAACGGTTGAGACAATTCCTACCCCTTCGCATCCAGAAGTTCCAGGCGAGGCGTCATCTTTTGGACCTGCTTCCGCTTCTACTCAACCAGTTCCTCGTCCTCAGGAATCGATGCGGAATGAACCGGGAGCAATGACTTCGCCAAAAGAAAATTCAAAAGAGGCTAAAGCAGAAGAAGGCGCGAAAGAAGGCGCGATGAATCCATCAACAAATAGCACCTCTTCAATCCGCTACTCGCCTCCTCCAGGAGAAACACAGGCTAACGCTAAACCGAACGGAGAGCCTCCACAGCAAACTGTTTTAACCCCTTTGCCCACACCCAATTCTCCAGCACCAGAGACAACCCATCAAGGAAATATGCCATTGCCACAAGACACACATACCCATACTGCTCCACATCAAACAGCAATGGGGCAAACTGCTGTATCGACGCAGTCTAACAATTTTTCACAAGCCAATCCAAGTATGCCAATGGCTCAAGCTGCAAATATTCCAAATACCGCAGTGGCGACGCCTCAGCTGCCATCTCAACCAACTAGCGCCCCAGTTCCTAATACGGCTCCGGCAAATACTCCTACGAATGTTCCTGGAATGCCTATGGCTTCCGGCGCACAGCCAAGAGCTATTTCGGTTCCTGGCTCAAATAGCAATGTAATAGTCCCTTATTCATCTGCAACCACAAGCTCTAAATCCAATTCTTCATCATCGACTGGTTTTGGATCTGGCGTGAATCACGTCGAATCGATTAAAAAAGCGCATGATGACGACGAAGAAGAGACTGAGGAATGGGAAGAGGACGATGAAGAAGAGGCAGACGAGGACGAAGAAGAGTAGTTTGTGTATATATGAGGGGATTTGTTATAACATGACTATATGGGTGAGCAAAGCTTTAAAATTCGGTACCGTGAGTCATTAGGCTGGCTCATTTTTTGGATTATTTTCTTCTTTCCGATCGCTTTGGTATTATTTTTTACGGGCGCTGACTTTGTGAAGAATAACGCCACCTACCATTTGCACTACGATGGTTCGAGATTTTGGCTCTGCTTTTGGGTTCTTTTTTTCTTCCCCATCGCCTTCTTGCTCTTCTTCCTAAATGGTTTTTCATTCAAGGTTAGAGACAACCGCTAGAGCAGCTTCGAGTGCTGCATTTTTCTCCCCCAACGATTTGCGCACCTCAGCGCACCCTTCGATGCAGCTTGCTCGAGCAGATTCATTAAACCACAATTTCTCCGTATGAAAGGCGAGGGCGTCTTCGGTTAAATTGGGGCCGAAAAGTTCAGGAAATACAGCTTTGTTCACGACGATGTTGGGCATAGCGTAAAACGGCAGATTGATCCGAAAGATTCTTTGCGCGATGAAGCAGTCGAGCGGCTTGATAGCAAAATTGACCACGGTGGGGGTCCCATGAAGGGCGAGTTCAAGGGTGACTGTTCCGGAAGTGGCGATCGCCATATGGCATGAGCTCATGAGCTCGTAGTGATCTTCCGGTTTTACGAGGATCGCATCGGGGATATCGATTTCGAATTGCGTCATCGATATGGCAATTTGTAGAGTGGGATCCAGCTCGCGGAGACGGCGGGCGGCTTTAAGCTGGAGAGGGAGATTTCGGTCGATTTCAGTCTTTCGGCTCCCTGGAAAGAGACCTAGAATTTTTCCTTGGAATTTGCCGGAGGGTTTGAAATTTGCAATAGGCAGAGCGAGGGGATGGCCGATGTATTGAACGGGGAGTTTAGTGTGGGCAAAGCAGCTTTTCTCAAAGGGAAAGATGGCGAGGAGCAGATCGAGATTTTTAGCCATGAGGGGGATCCTCTTTTTGCCCCAAGCCCAAACGGTCGGGCAAATGAAGTGGATCAACTTCCCCTGATACCCTTTTTTTCTCAAACTCCGCTCCATTCGAAGATGGAATCCAGGATAATCGATAAATACGACTGCTTTCGGAGAGAGGCTCAAGATTTTATTCCGGATTGCGAAAAATTGCCGGACAATTTTTGGGAGAGCTAAAATGACGTCGATAAATCCCATCACACGGAGGTTTTCCATGGCGAAATACTCTTGGACGGGGAGTTTCCTCATTTTGGGGCCGGCTACAGCGCCGATTTTAAGATCTGGGCGAAGAGAGAGGAGAGATTCAACCAGCCTTGCGCCATGTGCATCACCGCTCATTTCGCCGGTTGCTATGAATAGATCGATCATATTTTTAAGTTGGACGTGATCCAGTCTACGCCCTGCTTGAAGATCTCAGGCGGGGTGCCGTGGCCCATTTGACCCACAGATGGGTAGATCAGCAGTTCGACTTGTGCAACACGTGTTTTTTTGTGTTTGACAATGGACATAGCGAAATCAATGCACTCCTGAGTGCCGACTCTCTTGTCTTCATTGCCTATGTACATGCGGACGTGCCTATCTGAGAGCTTTTCAGCAAGGTGCGTTAGATCGAGCGAATTTGCAAGCGCGTTGTCGTGCTGATGGGCAAATTCTTTGATTTTAGAAAGGCGGGTCAGCGGTGCAAAGGCAAGGAGGTGCTGAAATCTTTCGTCGCGAGCCACTAAATGGGCTGCTATGAATCCGCCGCGCGATAAACCAGCAGTTGCAAGTTTCCCTGGATCTGCGAATTTTTCTTTGATTGCAAAATCGACCGCAAGCTTGGCTGCATCGAGAAAATCACCTACGCAATCGCGCCCTTTGGCCATGTCGTCCGCCCAGATTTTCATGGCATCTTTTGCCGGCAGATCATTTTCATGGCCGGGAAGAGTCATAGAAAATACCCGGATCATTTGACCTTGGAGAAATTGGACCGGTTGATTGAATGGATCAAGGCATAGGCTATCAGGCCCAGAGATGGAAAAATAGAAGAGCGAGGGGAGCGGGCCGTGGTCGAGTGCAGGTCCTGTGTGATATAGAGTCACATCGGGAGCGACTGTGAGGGCGTTACAACGGTTTTTCACGTGACTCGGGTCTCCTTCTTCGGCGTCTCCGTCTTAGAGGCGGTTCCTGTTCGGGGATTTCTCCTTGCTCGTGCGCTGTGTAGGCGGCTTCTGTCCACAGAGTGTAATGAGGAAGAAGCACCGGCTCCACTGTTGCCAGAAGTTTTAGAAGATGAAGCGCCATTGGGAAAAAGGGGTCTCTCGGAGCTCTTGGCCGTTTGACGGGTCTCCCATCTAGAGGAATAAACCGGTATTGGGTTGTCATAATAAATCCCATGATCCCTCTCATTCTGCGGGGGATACTGAAGAAAGGGCTGAATATGAGGTCGATGGTTCGATGGGCGATCTCGGCAATTTGCCCCAGGTGCAGCAGTTTATCTTGCATTTTCCCTTTTTCTTGAACCTGTTCGCTAAAGATAGGGAAGATCAGCGCGGCGAGTAAGAGCGAACGGTCAAGCGGTTCTTCAGAATTTTTGAGCACTTCATCGTCGATTACGCCGAGGAGTTGCAGCGATAGGTTGTCTGACTTCTCTAAGTAGCGGGCGAGAGGCGCAGACAGCGGCTTTAAAAGGCCGTATTCATTGAGTAGATGGAAGAATGATTTGGAGGCGCCAGATTCGAGCATCCGGAGGAGCTCTTCGAAAATCCGCGCAGAGGAACTCTTAAGAATTTCACCTTTGCAATTCAGTAGCGCTTCGAGTGTTGGGTTGTGGATTTCAAAATTGAAACGGGCGCAGAATTTAATGAGGCGGATCATCCTAACTGGATCTTGCGTGAAGCGGACATCGGGCTGGCCAATGGTGCGTAGCATCCTCTTTGCCAGATCGGGATAGCCATCGACATAGTCGATCACTTTTTGCGTCTCTGGATCATAGAAAAGGCCATTGATCGTGAAGTCGCGCCGAAGGACATCTTGCTCTTCCGATCCCCATTCGTTGTCGCGGACGATGAGGCCAGCTTCTTCGGTCGCACCTGCGCGGAACGTGGAGACTTCGATCACTTTCTTTCCAAAACGGATGTGGGCCAGACGAAAACGGCGGCCTATCAAAATCGCGTTGCGGAAAAGGCTCTTAATCTCTTCCGGTTTTGCCGAAGTAGAGACGTCGTAATCTTTTGGAAGACGGTCAAGCAAAAGATCGCGTACTCCGCCGCCGACAAGGTAGGCTGTATGCCCAGCTTGGCGCAGCTTCTGGATCACGTAAAAGGCGTGTGTGTCAATTTTGCCGGGAGCAATTTGGTGCTCGTCGACTTCATATATTTTCGGTTGCAATTTCTGGACTCTAAATAGACTGTCAGCGTATAGTATAAACCCTTAAAGAGTCAAGGTGCAAGTGAAACATATTTTGGGCGGTATTTTCCTCGTCGCCGGCACGTCTATCGGAGCCGGGATGCTCGCTCTTCCTGTTGTCACTGCCGCTGGGGGCTTTGTTCCCGCATTCTTCGTCTATCTCCTCTGCTGGCTTTTCATGACCTCTACGGGGCTTCTTCTCCTGGAACTGTGCCTCAAGCTCCCTCCCGATGCAAACCTTGTCACTATGGCGAACGCCTACTTAGGACTACCCGGTAAAATTTTTGCTTGGGCGCTCTATTTATTCCTCTTTTATTGCCTTAGCATTGCCTATGTTTCCGGCGGCGCCGGCCTTCTTCATGCGTGGACAGGAATTGATTTGCCCATCTGCCAGCTCCTTTTTGTCGGTATTCTCGGTGCTTTTGTCTACTTTGGCGCTCGGACAGTCGACCGGATCAACCTCGTCCTCATGGCTGGCCTCATCCTCACCTATCTTGCCTTTGTCTTTCTTGGCATGCCCCACGTGAACCTGGAGCGGCTTATTCCGACTAATTGGAGCGCCTCGATCCTGGCTCTCCCAGTGATTTTCACCTCTTTCAGCTACCAAGGGATCATCCCGAGCCTCACCACTTACCTAAAGCGGGATGCCCGGAGGATTCGGATCGCTATCATAGGCGGCACATCGCTCGCATTTTTCATCTATCTCCTGTGGGAATTCCTCATTCTCGGCATCATCCCACTCGAAGGGCTCCAGCAAGCCAAGGAGCTCGGACAAACAGCTGTTGCCCCCCTAAAAGATCACGTTGCAGCCCTTAACATCACTTTTATTGGCCAAGCTTTTGCTTTTTTTGCCATTGCGACCTCATTTTTGGGAGTGACTCTCGGCCTCTTTGACTTCCTCGCTGACGGGCTCTCTATGCCGAAAAAGGGGATCCGCAAGCTGCTCCTCGCCGCCATCACTTTCCTACCCCCGCTAGCCATCTCGCTCAGCAGCCCAAACCTCTTTATCGTCGCTCTTGTTTTTGCAGGCGGCATTGGCTGCGCGCTCCTTCTCGGCTTTCTCCCCACCCTTATGGTGTGGATTGCCCGCTATCGCCATGAAGGACATAGCAGTACTCCTCAGCTCTTTGGGGGCAGAGCCATGCTCTCTCTCCTATTCCTCTTTGTTCTATTCGAGCTCCTAGTCGAGGTCTTATTTTAGTTGATCAATTAGTCCTTTGGATTGAAGTTGGTGTGATCATCATCCTTGCATTGATCATGCTGCGCGCAAAAAGAGTTTTCCATAGGAAGATGATTGCTCATCGAATTCATGGAAAGAAGCCTCTCAATCCGTTCTCAATAGAGATCCTTGAAAAAACCTTCACAGCAGCCATTCTCTTTATCAGCCTCCTCCTGATTTTTCAGATTTTCAATATAGATATTGTCCCCCTTCTCGCTTTCAGCGGCATCGGCGCTGCTGTTCTTGGATTTGCAAGCCGCGATTGCTTCTCGAACTTTTTTGGCGGGCTTATGATTTATGCGACCCGCCCGTTTGCAATCGATGATTACATTGAACTGCCTGAGAAAAAAATATCTGGCCATGTAGAAGAGATCGGCTGGTATCTTACATCGGTCCGCGATCTGAATAAGAGACTGCTCTATATTCCCAATTCAACTTTTTCAACTGAGCTTCTTCTCAATCATTCTCGTATGACGCACCGCTTTATCGATGAAAAAATCCGCATTCGCTCCGTTGATGGAGATCGAGCTGAGTCCATCATAAATGGGATCCGGGAGATTATTAAAAGGCATCCCGAGATTGATCAAGCAGAGGCAATTGACATTTTCCTCCTGTCCATAAGTCCCTATGGGATGGAAGTTGAGATCAAGGCCTACACTCTAACGACGCAGTACGAAGAATTCATGGAGATTAAGCAGAAGATTCTCCTAGAAATCCACAAAATTGCTTTCTCACCAATTTCGACACCTATACCCAACGTTCTCTAATTGCGCGCAATTAGAGAAC